>JABJES010000052.1 GCA_018663165.1 Rhodospirillaceae bacterium | reverse complement strand
TGGTAAAGAACCTTCCGCCGACGAGCCAGACCATCGTCATGGGGATGCGCGATGACAAAGAGGGCATGGGGCTTTTGAAATCCGCTGGCCTCATGAAGATGAATATGTCTAAAAAATTCGATCCGGAGATTGTGAAGGCGGTCAATAAGCTGATCACGGATACCCCGGCTTTATCCCTCGAAAAGCAGCTCAGCGCGAATACTGTCAACGGAAAATCATTCGAGATGGGCGCTGTGTCCTTTGGCGCCTCCTTGAACACCGATGTGCGCTGGACCATCTCGGAAGGCTCGGACAAGATGCTGCATCCGGTGCATATCCACGGCTGTCAGTTCCGGATTTTAACCCTTAATGGCAAAGCGCCGCCGGCACATATGGCGGGCTGGAAGGATATTGTGCCGGTCGAAAAGGGCAGCTCCTGCGAAATCCAGGTGCGGTTCGAGCACCCGGCCTCGAAGGAGTTTCCGTTCATGGTCCATTGCCATATCCTGGAACATGAGGATTCCGGCATGATGGCTGATTTTACGGTATCTTAGACATGACCCTACTCGGACCAAGCAAGGCTTATCCTCAGGCCGCCTTCTTCTTGAAAGAAGACAGATCAGAAGCTTTTGCGAAAGGTCTGCTTTTGACCCTTAACGGTCATCAATATCAACTTAAACCCTAGTGTCTTGAAGCTTTACACGGTTTCCAGAATGATCTTTTTTAGTGCATAAGTTTGATAAAAATAGGAGCAAACTAACACGTTAACATGTTTGGCAAACGAAGTTAACGTAGGCCAAGTTTGCTCATTAGACGTTCGCGTTTCATGAGCCACCAACCGGATTCTTCCGGCCACATGTTGTGATCATGATCGGCGTCAAGTGTGGCCGCGGCATGGAGCGGCCAGTTAGGGTCGTCCAATAATTCCCGAGCCAAAGCAATCATATCGGCCTCGCCCTTTGCAATAATCTCTTCACAAATTTTGGCATCCCACAACAAGCCAACCGCCATAGTTGATACATCTGCCTCTTCTCTGACCTGCGCGGCAAACGGCACCTGGAACCCCTGTTCGATGGTCATGCGGCGCGGGCGCTCCCGCCCCGCTATACCTCCGGTCGAACAATCAATCATATCGACCCCTTCCGCTTTCAGGGCTTGGGCCGTCATGATGGTGTCTTCGATCTCAACCCCACCTTCGAGCCAGTCCGTCGCTGATAACCGAAAAACCAAGGGGTACTCCTCAGGCCAGTTGGCACGGATTGAGCGCGCAACCTCGATAGCAAACCGTCGTCTGTTTTCAGCGTTCCCCCCCCATTTGTCGGTACGCCGGTTGGCAATGGGCGAGAGGAATTGATGGACCAGAAAACCGTGGGCGGCATAGACCTCGACAATCCTGAAACCCGCCTCTTTTGATCGCCGAGCGGCATCGCCAAAGGAAGCGATTACCCGCTCGATATCGGCCTCGGACATCACCTCGGGGTCGGGCCAACCATCGGCGTAAGTAATTGCAGAGGGCGCAATGGCCTTCCACGGAGCTTCGCCTCTTATAGAAAGATCCTCTTCATCCACCGGTTTTTCCCCGTGCCAGGGGCGGCGTTCCGAGGCTTTGCGCCCGGCATGACTAAGCTGAACACCGGGAATAGTGCCTTCCTGACTGAGAAATGAGGTGATCGAAAGCAATCCGTCAACCTGATCATCCTCCCACAACCCCAAATCCCCGTGGGTGCGTCGACCATCCGCCTCCACGGCTGTCGCTT
This sequence comes from Rhodospirillaceae bacterium, assembly GCA_018663165.1. Lineage (GTDB taxonomy): Bacteria > Pseudomonadota > Alphaproteobacteria > UBA11136 > UBA11136 > JABJES01. Next base: position 33,004 of record JABJES010000052.1, on the reverse strand, counting down.
CGGCATAGACTAACCCCGCCCCTCCCATGGCAAACCGACCCAGATGAACCATATGCCAATCATTAGCCTTCCCCTCAATAGCCCGATACTGGCTCATGGGTGAAACAGCAATGCGATTTTTAAATGTTATGCCACGCAGTTTGAGGGGGGAAAATAGAGTTGTCATTTAGAATATGATCTCCGCCTGTCTGTATCACTACCCTGATATGGGGGCTTTGGCTTAGTTACTCGATACGGCCTCTGCTGGGAAATTCTATCTTTTTCGAAGTCGCCTCAGGCCGCCTCACCGTTGCGTTTGAGGGCTGCGCCGACCAGATAAAGCGATCCGCAGACGAGGATGCGCCCGGTTTCTCCGCCCTCGCGCAGTATCGCGGCCAGGGCGCTTTCCAGATCAGCCGCAATGCGCGGCGACGGGCTGTCGATTTTAGATGCCAGGGCAATTTCTTCGGCGCTGAAGCTCGCCTGTTCATTGGCGATCGGGATGGCGGTGAGGGATCGGACATGGGGCGCTATGGGTTTGAGAAACCCGGCCGGGTCCTTGGTGTTGAGCATACCTAAAACCACATGCAGGGGGCGATCGTGCCAGGTCATGGCGGCACGGGCAAGAATCTCACCGGCCGCCGGGTTATGGCCGCCGTCGATCCACAACTCCCACCCCCGAGGCAGGATACCGGTCAGCCCGCCATGGGTGAGGCGTTGCAGGCGTCCCGGCCATTCCACCGTCACCAGACCGCGACGGATCGCCGCTTCGCCGATGTCGAAGTCGGGGAGATTCTCAAGGCAGGCCACTGCCGTGCCGGCGTTGATATGCTGGTGAGCCCCGGCCAGGCCGGGTGAAGGCAAATCCAGCGACAGAGTTTCACCCCGAAAGGTCAGCGCCCCGGACGGCACCGGGTCTTCAACCGGATCAACCACCCAGTGCTGGTCATATTGATACAAGGGGGCACCGATCGCTGTCGCCCGAGCCTCGATTACCGCCTGGGCCTCAGGCGGCTGGGGGGCGATAACCCCGGTAACGCCGGGTTTAAGAATTCCGGCTTTTTCTCCGGCAATATTGGTGATCCCCTCGCCCAGATACTGAATATGATCGATCGAAACCGGGGTGATCGCGGTCAGCCTTGGGCGGGCCAGCACGTTGGTGGCGTCGAGACGCCCGCCCAGGCCGGTCTCAAGAAGGGTTATATCTGCGCGCACCCGGGACATGGCGAGAAAGGCCGCTGCCGTGGTGATTTCGAAAAAGGTGATGGGCTTGCCGGCGTTGACGGTTTCGCATTCTTCCAGCAAGTCGATGAGATGTTCCGTCGAGACGATCTCACCGGCCAGACGGATGCGTTCGTTAAAACGAACCAGATGGGGTGAGGTATAGACATGCACCTTGTATCCGGCAGCCTCCAGATAGGCTCGCAGGAAAGCCAGTGTCGATCCCTTGCCGTTGGTTCCGGCCACATGAACCACTGGCGGCAGGTTGAGTTCTGGATGGCCGAGATCTTTGAGCAGCCCTTCGATACGGGCGAGCGTCAGGTCGATGATTTTAGGGTGCAGCGCGGTCAGGCGCTCCAGAATGGTGGTGGTGTTAGTTGGCATCTTGGCGGTCGGTGACGCGCCGCGCTGGTGCGCTTTTGGCAGACGGGTTCTTTGCCGCTGATTTTTTGTTGGTGCCATTTTGGGCATTTTTGCCGTTCGCAGCTATCGGGACGATTGCGGCGGGAGGATCGCGGTGGCAAAGCAGAGAGAGGATACGGGCCAGGGTATCGCGCAGGTCGCGCCGGTGCACGACCATATCGATCATGCCGTGTTCGAGAAGATATTCGGCGCGCTGGAATCCTTCGGGCAGGGTCTCGCGGATCGTTTCCTCAATCACCCTGGCGCCAGCAAAACAGATCACAGCACCCGGTTCGGCGATGGCAATATCGCCGAGCATGGCAAAGGAGGCGGAAACGCCGCCGGTGGTGGGGTCGGCCAGCACAACGATATAGGGCAGGCCCGCTTCTTTGACCTCGTCGGCGGCGATGATCGAACGTGGCATCTGCATGAGAGAGAGAATGCCTTCTTGCATGCGCGCACCGCCTGAAGAGGGAATGACAATCAGCGGTGATTCCTGGGCGACAGCAAGACGGGAGGCGGCCAATAGGCCTTCGCCGACGGCCATGCCCATGGAGCCCCCCATATAGGAAAAGTCGAGGACGGCAATGACGGTGGGAATGGAGTTGATCTTGCCGTGGGAAACGACGATGGCGTCCTTTCTGCCGGTACGGTTCTGGGCTTCCTTGAGGCGGTCGCCGTAGCGTTTGCGGTCCTTGAACTTCAAGGGATCGGCGGTGACTTCGGGCAGCTCGATTTCCTGGAATTTCCCGTCGTCGAAAAGGAGCTCAAGCCGCTGGGCGACGCTAAGCTTCATGTGATGCCCGCAATGAGAACAGACGTGAAGATTTTCTTCCAACTCGCGGTGAAAAATCATCTGCCCGCACGAGGTGCATTTGTTCCACAAATTGTCGGGCATTTCACGCTTGCCGACCAGCGCCTTGATTTTGGGACGGACAAAGCTGGTTAGCCAGTTCATGTTCGCGCCTTTCTTACTGCACTTGCCAGACCGGCAACAAAATCGAGCGTATCCCCGATCAGACCGGGTTCGGGCTTTCCCTTGTCGGTAAGGTTGCCAGCGATGCGGTCGACAAGGGCCGAGCCGACGACGGCTGCATCGGCAATGCGGGCGACTTCCGCCGCCTGGTCCGGCGTCCTGATGCCGAAACCAACGGCAATTGGCAGGTCGGTATGGCGGTGCAGGCGCGCAACCGCCTCACCGATATCTGTGCTCTCGGCCGATTTGGTGCCGGTAATTCCGGCGATCGAGACGTAATAGACGAAGCCGCTGGTATGGGCGAGCACTGTCGGTAGGCGTTCGTCGTCGGTGGTCGGCGTGGCCAGGCGGATGAAGGGCAGGCCCGCCTGTAAAGCGGGTAGACATAATTCCGCGTCCTCTTCGGGCGGCAGGTCGACAATGATCACCCCATCGACACCGGCGGCCAGGGCATCGGCAATAAAAGCCTCAACCCCATAAACGTAGATCGGGTTGTAATAGCCCATGAGAATTATCGGTGTATCGCCATCGTCTTTTCGGAAGGCGCGCACCTGGGCCAGCGTCTTTTTCAAAGTCGCCCCGGCATTAAGCGCGCGCAGACCGGCAGCCTGGATCGACGGGCCGTCGGCCATGGGGTCGGAAAAGGGCATGCCGAGTTCGATCAGATCGGCTCCAGCACCGGCCAGACCTTTGAGCAGGGCGAGGGACGTTTCCCCGTCCGGATCACCGGCAGTAAGAAAAGTGATTAAGCCGCCCCGATTCTCGGCTTTCAGTTCCTCGAAACGTCGGGCGATGCGGTCGCTGCCAATTACAGGTTTGGAGGCGAGATTAGCTGTTGTGCTCATAGTTCCACCCCCAGCTTTTCGGCAACTGAAAAGATGTCTTTATCGCCGCGCCCGGAAAGGCACATGACGAGAAGATGATCACTGGGCAGCTCAGGGGCGATGCGGGCGATATAGGCCATGGCATGACTTGATTCCAGTGCCGGGATAATGCCTTCGAGCTCGGTCATCAACTGAAAGGCGGCAAGCGCCTCATCGTCAGTGGCGGTGGCAATGTCGATGCGACCATTATCTCTGAGCCAGGAATGCTCCGGCCCGACACCGGGATAATCGAGTCCGGCCGAGATCGAGTGGGTTTCCATGACCTGTCCGTCATCGTCTTGAAGCAGATAGCTGCGTGCCCCATGAAGGACGCCAGGGCTGCCGCCGGAGATTGATGCGGCGTGGCGGCCGGTTTCAACACCTTCGCCTGCCGCTTCGACGCCGGTCATTTTAACGTCCCCATCATCAAGGAAGGGATGAAAGAGGCCGATGGCGTTTGATCCACCGCCGATGCAGGCGACAAGACTGTCAGGCAGACGCCCCTCGGATTGGAGGATCTGTTCGCGGGTTTCCTCGCCGATCACCGATTGGAAATCGCGGACCATGGCCGGATAGGGATGAGGCCCGGCAACCGTGCCGATGATGTAAAAAGTATCGGCGACATTGGCCACCCAGTCGCGCAGTGCCTCGTTGAGAGCGTCCTTTAAGGTGCGGGTGCCGGATGTAACAGGCACCACCTCGGCACCGAGCAACTTCATGCGGAAAACGTTGGGGGCCTGGCGGGCGATATCGACCTCGCCCATGTAGATCGTGCAGGGCAGGTTAAAAAGGGCGCAGACGGTAGCGGTGGCAACCCCGTGCTGACCGGCCCCGGTCTCGGCAATGATGCGGGTTCTGCCCATGCGTTTGGCGAGCAGAGCCTGGCCGATGCAGTTGTTGATCTTGTGGGCGCCGGTGTGATTGAGGTCTTCGCGTTTGAGATAAATCTTTGCGCCCTTGTTCTTCCCCCGGCCTTTTTCGCCAGCCTTTTCGGCGAAATGTTCGCTTAAACTTTGGGCAAAATAAAGCGGGCTGGGACGGCCGACATATTGGGTCAGGTAATATCGAAACTCTTCCAGGAAGGCAGGATCCGCCTTGGCCTGTGTATAGGCCTTTTCGACGCTGAGGATCAGCGGCATCAGGGTTTCGGCGACGTAACGGCCACCGTATATTCCAAAATGGCCGTCCTCGTCGGGCCCGGCGCGATAGGTGTTGGGCTGGGTCATCTTGTCCACATTATCAGCTCGATGCTGAAAAACAGGCGTTTCCCGCTTTTCGACAGGCGAATGAACCATAGCACGAGAAAAAGGTCAAAGGGTTCAAAGCCTTGCCGCTGCTTGAATAAAGGCACGGATTTTTGCCGGGCTCTTGCGGCCCGGTTCGTCTTCGACCCCTGATGACACATCGACGGCCCGGGTACCGCTTGTTTTCACTGCAACCGCCAGATTTTCAACCGCCAGCCCACCTGAGAGCATCCATGGCAAAGGCCAGTCGCGTCCGGCGATCAGCTTCCAGTCGAAGGCCAGGGCATTGCCGCCGGGCAGGGTTTTTTTCATCTTAGCGGGCGGCTTGGCGTCGAATAACAAGCTGTCGGCGGCCTCAAAATAGGCGCTGGCGGCTTCAACATCTTCGGGCCCGGCGATTTTGATCGCTTTCATCACGGGCAGATTGAATTTTTTACGGGCATCGCGAACCCGGTCGGGAGATTCCTCTCCATGAAACTGTAAGATATCGAGGGGGAGATGGGCCAGAGCGGCAGCAATGGCAGCATCCTCAGCATCGACGAAAAGGCCGACTTTTTTTGCCGACGGCAACAAATGGCCAGCCAGTCGGGCGGCCTCTTCAGGATTAACCGCTCGCGGTGAAGGGGGGTAAAAGACAAAGCCGATGAAATCGGCCTCACCGGCGGATTGGGCCGCGAGCGCACTGTTGATACCGCAGATTTTAACTTTCAGATTCATCCGCCTATGCCTTGGTTTTGGGTGATAATTTTTGTGTCGACTTCTGTATCGATTTCTGTGGCGATGGCGTCCGCCGCCGTCACAGGATTGTCCGATTGGGTGATCGGACGGCCGATGACCAGGTAATCGGCTCCCTGGGCGACGGCTTCGTTCGGGGTCATGACCCGCTGCTGGTCGTCGGCCTCACTGCCCGCAGGGCGGATGCCTGGCACCACGAGGCGAAAATCAGGGCCGAGACGCGCCCGCAAATCGGCAACCTCATGGGGTGAACAGATGATTCCATCGGCTCCGGCTTTTTGTGCTAGATCGGCGAGACGATAAACCTGGTCCGCCACTGAGCCGGAAATGCCGAGGCCCGGCATGTCGGAATCGCTGAGGCTGGTCAGGACCGTTACGGCCAGGATCAGGGGTTTTGGGGTGCCGAATTTAGCGGCTGATTGGGCCGCCTCTTCACAGGCGGCGCGGATCATCTCAAGCCCACCACTGGCATGGACCGTCATCATCGCCAGTTCGATATGGCCGATGGCGCGCACGGCACCGGCAACGGTATTGGGAATGTCGTGGAACTTGAGATCGAGGAAAATCGGCAATTGGGCGAGCGAGACGGCCATCACGCCGCCGGGACCGTTGGCGGTGAAGAACTCTTTGCCAAGCTTTACGCCACCGACATGGCCTTTGAGTGCCGCCGCGGTTTTTGTCGCTAGGGCGATGTCGGGGGTGTCGAGGGCAACAAAAATGCGCCGCCCGGCCTCAACAGTCATGGTTTCGTCGGCGCCCATGGAAAATCCTTGTTTGAACGATGTAGGAGGGAGATACGTCATCCCCGGATTTTAGGCAAGGTTCGCCGTCCGTCCCGAAAGCAAGACCGCCCTGTATTTTAGTCTATTTCGGCGTCTGGAAAAAGGGTCTCGATGGGGTGGAACGCATCGTTTTTAGGGTCAAGGGCCAGAAGCGTTCCCGCGTTGAGGTCAAAATACCAGCCGTGCAACATCAGTTCTCCGGCGGTGACTTTTTCCGCAACCCACGGAAAGGTCATCAGATTGGCCAGGGAGGATTTAATCCCCTCTTTTTCACAGGCGTCTGTTTTTTCCGCCAATGAGGCCGTGGGCATTTCCTGCAAAACCTTGTCTCGCGCGGCACTGGCGATGCTGACCCAATTGCCGATAAAGCCCTTTGGCGCGGCTCCCACGGGGGTTGTGATAAGGGCCTCAATGCCGCCGCATCTGGCATGGCCGATGACGATGATATGACGGACGCTGAGATCGCGCACGGCGAAGTCCAGCGCTGCGCTGGTGCCGTGATAATGGCCGCTATCCTCACCCTCACAAGGGGGGACGAGGTTGGCGACGTTGCGGACGACGAAAAGATCGCCGGGTGCGGCCTGAGTGATGATGGCGGGATCGACCCTCGAATCCGAACAGGCAATAATGAGGATTTTTGGGGCCTGGCCTTTTTCTGCCAGATCGCGAAAGTTATCGCGGTTTTCTTCGAAGTGTTCGCGGCGGAAAGCTTTAAATCCGGCAACCAGTCGGTCAATTTCGCGCATTTTTTTCTTTCGTTGAGGCCTAATTGGGGCGGCGAAAAGGTTTAAGGGCACCTTTAGCCCGACAGTGAGGCGATTTTAAGGCGATTTACGCAAACTGCAACGGCTCAGAGGGGAAAAGGCCTTGTTTTTTACGTCGATTAGGGGAAAAAACCGAAAATAGTGACTTTTTTAACGGTTCAGGCTAGAATTTAGAACGATGTGATAATCGGGGCGTTAAATCCTCAGGCCTCAAGTGGGGCTCTTGCGATTTGAACGACCCTTGGAGGATGATCATATGGTTGACGGCGTAAACCCGGCTCAAACATCCGCGGCTGCACAAGCGGCAGGTACTTCGGTGGCGAAAAAGTCTCTCAACCTTGAGGAAAAGGTGGCCGATACTGACCTGGATGTGGCGCTTGAGCCTCCCGAAAAGAGCGGCCCCCCGATACCGCCGCGCCGCCTGCGCGGTAATAAGCTGAACGTCACCATCTGAGCCACCCGATCGCTTAAAAATGCCGCCGTTTTCGGTTGCCTCCTTGATCTATCAAGGAGGTTTTTATTTATGCGGAGAGCTTTGTCTTAGGCTGCGGGTTTTCCCGGCGAGCTGGTAGGCGTGGTGCCCGGTGTGGCCTCGGTCGGTGGGGCAGTGACGGGGATAACGGGGAGGATTTCCAGCGCCTCCCTGACGATAGGCACCGTTGACCGGGCTTTATCCGAGGGCGTTTTTTTTGTTTCTTCCGTCTGGGTCGCGATGAGGTCGCGCTCAAGCTCTGCGATCCGGCGCTTGCGCTGGCGCGCCAGCCGCCGCCACTTTCCCTGGGACAGCCAGCAGACGATGCTGCCAGCGATAAACCCGAGAAAAACGGTAATAAAGACGCCAGCATAGACGGGCAGGGCCAGGGTCAGGGGGAGCGGATAAAAGTCAAAGATCATTTCCCCCCGGTTGCCGACAGCGAAAACCACGGCGATCACCAGAAGGGGGAAGAGAATGAACCAGGTTAAAATGCGCACGGTCATAAAACCTTGGTTGAAACCGGGATGGGGGGGTGGAAGGTCAGACCTTGCCGTTCAAGCGTTCGCGGAGTTCTTTGCCGGTCTTGAAATAGGGAATGTGTTTTTCCTGAACGCGGACGGTTTCGCCGGTCCGCGGGTTGCGACCGATGCGGGCGTCTCGGCGTTTGACGGAAAAGGCACCAAAGCCGCGCAGTTCAACCCGGTCGCCGCCTGAAAGGGCACTCGAAATTTCTTCGAAAATGGTGGCGACAATCCGCTCAACGTCGCGGTGAAAAAGGTGCGGGTTCTTTTCCGCTATACGGGCAATAAGCTCGGATTTAGTCATAAATCCCTTCCCCTTAAATTCTCGATTCTTAATTCAGGCGGCTGTCGAAAGATGCACAGCGCAATCAGCACCAACATCTCCGGCGGGCCTTCCCCCCTCAACCTCACTCAGCGTGCCAGAGGGAGATCAGGCCGTCAAGTCTAACCCTCTCTGAAAACATCGTTTTTCCGAACATGGAGGACAGGAAGGGCTCCCATATTTGTTCTTCTCGCTTGATTTTGAAGTCGTGGATGGGGAGGTCCGCTTCAATTGATTTCTCACTTTCCAGCCAGGCGATGGCTTCGCGTTCTCCACCGATCTCGTCCACCAGGTTGATCTCCATGGCTTTCAGCCCAGTAAAGACACGGCCATCGGCGATTTTATTAACCTCTGAGGGCGTTATGCGGCGGCGTTCGACGACCATGGCGATGAACATATCAAAAATGTTGAGAACCAGCTTTTCCGTCTCTTCGCGGACTTCTTGCGTCATCGGCTCAAAGGGTGAGGGCTCGGCCTTCATCTTACCGCTCTTGATGGCGTCCGTCTGGATGCCGAATTTTTCCAGCAGGCCCTTGACGTTGGTGGTCTGCCAGATAACGCCGATAGAGCCGGTCAGCGTTCCTTCGCGGGCAAAAATCCGGTCACCGGCAATTGCTGTCATATAGCCAGCACTGGTGGCGATTTCGTCCATGACGATGACGACAGGCATGTGTTCGCTGACATAGCGCAGGGCGTGGTAAAGGGATTCGCCGCCGACAACGGTGCCGCCGGGGCTGTCGATATGAACGATCAGCGCTTTGGTGCTCTCGTCTTGCGGTAAATCATAGAGGGATTTTTCGCGGTCGAGATCACCGGCGATGACGCCGTTTATGGTGATTCGGGCAAGCTGGTCGCTGCGGCGAAGCTCACCTTTTTCACCAACAAGGGCGATCAGCAGGCCAAGAACGGCGAACACCGCCGCCCCGCGCCACAAAATGAGATGGCGCTTCAGGCGACGGCGATCAATTAGACTGTCACTTGTCAGTGGCATGTCGTTTCCTTGGGTCTAGACGACCGGGCAATAAGAACAAGCCCAGAGGTGGAGAGGGTTTAAGCCTCTTTGGTGTCTTCTTCGTCGTCCTTTTCCGCCTCTTCGGGTGTGTCCGAAGTATCCTTTTTGGCTTCCATGGCCGCGCCTAAGATATCACCGAGGCTGGCACCGGAATCCGAGGAACCGTACTGGGCCATGGCTTCCTTTTCCTCGGCCGTTTCCCGTGCCTTGACCGACAGATTGACCTTGCGGTCCTTGCGGTCGAGCTTGATTATTTTGGCATCGATGCGTTCACCGACAGCAAAGCGATCAGGGCGTTGTTCGCTGCGTTCCTTGGAAAGGTCGGCCTTGCGGATATAGCCGCTCAACCCGCCTTCAAGATCAACCACCAGGCCGTTCTCCTCAACCGCGGTCACGGTGCAGGTGACGACAGAGCCCTTTTTGATCTCGTCCATGGCATGTTCGCCGGGGTCTTCGGAAAGCTGTTTGACACCGAGGCTGACCCGCTCCTTGGCCGTGTCGACTTCGAGCACCTTGACCTTGATCATGTCGGCCTTGGTGTAGTCGGTAACGGCTTCTTCGCCGGAACGTGACCAGTCGAGGTCGGAAAGGTGGACCATGCCGTCGATATTGCCGGGCAGGCCGACAAACAGACCGAATTCAGTGATGTTCTTGATCTCGCCTTCAAGCTCGGTGCCGGCGGGATGGGTATCGGCGAAGTTAACCCAGGGGTTATCGCCACACTGTTTCAGGCCAAGGCTGATCCGGCGTTTTTCCGCATCGACGTCAAGAACCATGACTTCGACTTCCTGGCTCGTAGAGATGAGTTTTCCAGGATGGATGTTCTTTTTCGTCCAGCTCATTTCGGAGACGTGGACGAGGCCTTCAATGCCGGGCTCAAGTTCGACGAAGGCACCGTAATCGGTGATGTTGGTCACCCGACCGGAGAATTTGGTGCCAACCGGGTATTTGGCGTCGACGCCTTCCCAGGGATCAGGCTCAAGCTGTTTCATGCCGAGGCTGATGCGCTGGGTTTCGGAATTAAAGCGGATAACCTTGACCTTGACGGTCTGACCGATGGCCAGAACTTCGCTCGGGTGGTTGATGCGCCGCCAGGCGATGTCGGTTACATGCAGCAGGCCATCGACTCCGCCGAGATCGACGAAAGCGCCGTAATCGGTGATGTTCTTGACCACGCCGTCGAGTACCTGACCTTCGCTGAGTTGGGAAATAAGCTCAGAGCGTTGTTCGGCCCGGGATTCTTCAAGAACGGCGCGTCTTGAGACGACGATATTACCGCGCTTGCGATCCATCTTGAGAATCTGGAAAGGCTGGGGGGTGTTGAGAAGCGGCGTAATGTCGCGGACCGGACGGATATCGACCTGGCTGCCGGGCAAGAAGGCGACGGCGCCGGAAAGATCGACGGTAAAACCGCCCTTGACGCGACCGAAGATAACGCCGGTCACTCGTTCTTCATCTTCAAAGGACTTCTCAAGCTGGGTCCAGGCTTCTTCACGGCGCGCTTTTTCGCGGCTGAGAAGGGCTTCGCCGCCCTTGTTCTCGATGCGCTCGACAAAGACATCAACGCTGTCGCCGGGTTTGAGGATGACGTCCTCGCCGGGTGTCGCAAATTCCTTGAGCGGGATATTTCCCTCGGCCTTGAGGCCGACGTCCACCAGGACCATGTCGTTGGAAATCTGGATCACACGTCCGGTGATTACGGAACCTTCGATGGATGTGTTGGCACCGAAGGTTTCATCGAGAAGATCGGCAAAAATTTCATCAGGCGCAAAGCCTTCCGGCATGGCAAAGGCGTCTTGGGTGGTCGTCGATTCAGACATGTTTATTCCTAAAATCAAAAGCGTAAAACCGTATAAAATCCCTTGCGGGTGACGGGTTTACGTTGCTGTGGGCCATCGCTTCCCTCGCTGGCCCTGGTTAAAAAAACCGTCCGTCCCTTGTTGGGGCGGCAACGGCGGTTTCGTTGGTTCTGCTGGAAGGGTGTCAGGACGCTGGTTTAAGGCTTCTCGACACGAGATATGAAAGGGCGGCGGAAAACACAGATTCCGCATCCATCTCCGTTGTATCTATCTGGAAAGCATCTTCCGCTTTCGCCAACGGTGCAATGTCACGCTGGCTATCGCGAGCGTCACGGTCCTTCATATCCTGCAGAACGCGGGCATGTATACTCTCGATACCGCGTTGCCGCAACTCTTTAAGACGCCGCTCGGCGCGGACCTCGAGGGCGGCGATAATGAACAATTTGTAAGGTGTCGCTGGAAAAACCACCGTACCGATGTCGCGACCGTCGATTACCGCCCCTTTTGCGCCTGTTGGCGGGTGTTCGGCAAAATTTCGCTGAAAATCAAGCAAAGCGGCGCGAACCGATGGGATCGCCGCCACTTTCGAGGCTGCCTGGGCCGTTTCATCGCCCCGTAACTCTGGATTGTCGAGGTCGTCAGGTGCCAGCGTTTGGGCCCCTTTCAGGGCGCTTTCGGGGTTTTCGGGGTCATCTCCGGCCGATAAAACCTTCCAGCCGGTGGCGCGATAGAGCAGGCCGGTGTCGAGATAGGCGAAGCCGTAGGTTTCGGCAATCCGGCGGGCAAGGGTTCCTTTGCCCGCCGCAGCTGGGCCGTCAATGGCGATAACCGGTATCATGGGCTCGTCTTCTCCTCCGTAATATGTGCGCCGAGCCCGTTCATGGCCTTGGCAAAGCCGGGAAAACTGGTGTCGATGGTGGCCCCGCCGGTAATTTCGACGGGGTTTTCAGCCGCAATCCCGAGAACCAGAAAGGACATGGCGATGCGGTGATCAAGGTGGCTTTCGACCTTTGCGCCGCCGGGAATATTGCCCTTGCCGTGGATGATAAGCCCGTCATCGAGCTCTTCGACGTCGACACCACAGGCGGCAAGGCCCTTGGCCATGGCGGCAAGGCGGTCGCTTTCCTTGATCCGAAGCTCGCCAAGACCGCGCATTGTGGTGGTTCCTTTGGCCATCGCTGCGGCAATGGCAAGCACCGGGTATTCGTCAATCATTGCCGGGGCGCGCTCAGGCGGCACCGTGATCCCCTTGAGGGTGGAGGCGCGGCAGGTGATGTCGGTCACCGGCTCGCCGTCTTGCTCTTGAGCCGGTCCGAAAGCGATATCGGCACCCATCTCGCGCAATGTATCAAAAAGCCCGGTTCTTAAGGGGTTGGCGCAGATTCCTTCAAGGGTGATCTGGGAGCCGGGGCAGATCAGGGCGGCGACAAGGGGAAAGGCAGCCGAACTGGGATCGGCGGGCACGTGGACCGGGCGGCCCGTTAATTCGCGTTCACCCCGCAGTATGATCCGTCGTCCATCGGCATCGGCCTTGAGATGTAAATCGGCCCCGAAATGGGCGAGCATACGTTCAGTGTGGTCGCGGCAGGGGATAGGCTCTGTAATTGTCGTCTCACCGGGGGTATTCAGCGCCGCCAGCAGGATCGCCGATTTGACCTGGGCCGAGGGGACGGGAAGGGTATAGGTCAGGGGTAGAGGGCTTGTCGCCCCTTTCAGAGTTAGCGGCAGCCGCCCGCCGTCACGGGCCTCAAACGTCGCCCCCATCTGGGTCAGGGGCTCAATGATGCGGCCCATCGGCCGTTCGTTCAGGGAGGCGTCGCCACTGACGATGGTGCTAAAGGGGTGGCTGGCGATAATTCCCATGAGAAGCCGCGCCCCGGTGCCGGAATTGCCCATATTGAGCACATCGACCGGTGCCTTGAGGCCGCCAATTCCGCACCCCTCGACCAGCCAATCGTCGCCGTCGCGCTTTATTCCAGCGCCAAGGCTCTCAAGGGCGTTTGCTGTTGCCAGCACATCGGCGCTCTCAAGCAGGCCGGAAATTCGCGTCAACCCGATGGAAATCGCACCCAGCATCAAAGCGCGGTGGGAAATAGATTTATCCCCAGGGGGGCGAAACCGGCCGCTCAAGGCGTCCGCGCGGGTGGCGCGCGTGAGTGTCAAGATCGTTCCCTTTCCATGGCAAAGGGCTGTTGCAGGGTCATTATTGTTCTCTCTAGCACGACTCGATCTTTCCTCACCAGAAAAGGGTTTTTATCATTTAAGCGCATTTTCGTTTTGACAGGCCCTGCCGATCATGGCAATTGGCGTTCAGGGTGTTTTTTCATCAAGCGCTATTTTTGGGAAAGACCACCTTAATTAAAGAAATACAGACTGGATTGGAGGCGTTGCCAGTGTCTAAACCCGAATGGGGACAGAAGCGGAATTGCCAAGGTTGCGGCGCTCGTTTCTATGATCTGAAAAAAGATCCTATCATCTGCCCGAAATGCGGCGAAACCCTTGATCCCGAACCGGGGTTGAAATCCCGCCGCTCCCGTCCGCCGGCGGCCGAAAAAGCTGCCCCGCCCGCAGCCAAGGATCCTGTTGAGACGACCGAAGATGGGCCCGAGAAGGATGAAGGCGGTCTGTTGCCGGTCGATGGCGACGGCGACGGCGACGGCGATGACGCCGCCGCCGACGATGATCCTCTTGCCGCTGCTGCGGAACTGGCCGCCGACGATGACGATTTGTCCGAAGTGGTCGGGAAAGTCGAAAGCGAGAGCAAGGACTAAGGCGGCGGGAATAAGGCCGGGTCACTTTTAGCTTGCCTCGTTCGCCGCACGTACCTATTTTCCCGCCCACATCAAGCGGTCTTCCGCTTGACCCACATATGGGGCCGTAGCTCAGTTGGGAGAGCGCTACAATGGCATTGTAGAGGTCAGGGGTTCGATTCCCCTCGGCTCCACCATTTAAAAAAAGGGTCTGGCGTTTTATGCGCCAGGCCCTTTTTCTTGTCGGTAATCGCCGCGGCGCGGTCCACCTGGGCACTGATCTTGCCGAGCTTTTTGACGACGTAATCGGGATCAAGATCGCCTTTGGCCGCATCATGCTTGATGTTGTCGGCGGCCATGCGGATGATGTTGAGGGGCTGGTTGAGTTCGTGGGCAATCCCGGTGGCCATTTCACCCAAGGTCGCCAGCTTTGAGGATTGTATAAGCTGGGCCCGCATGTCGCGCTGGGCGCTGACATCGCGGAAGACGACGACGGCGCCCGTGATCATGCCGTTTTCATAGATCGGCGTCGAGGTGTATTCAACCGGGAATTGGCTGCCGTCCTTGCGCCAGAACACTTCGTCGTCAACAGTGTTGACGGTGCCCTCCATGAAGGCCCGGTAAATCGGGCATGCGGTTCTGGGATAGGGCGTGCCGTCGAGACGGGTGTGATGCATGAGGTCGTGGTTCGGCTGGCCCAGAATCTCTTCCGGTTCCCAGCCGAGCAATTCCGCTGCCGCTGGGTTGACGAAGGTGCAAAGCCCCTCGAGATTGACGCCGTAAATGCCGTCACCGGCGGCGTGGAGGATCAGGTCTGTGCGTTCCTTTTCGGATTGCAGCTGGTTGGTGCGTTCGGCGACAAGGCCCTCCAGCTCGCGATTGAATTTCTTGATTCTATCGTCCGCCTTGTTGCGCGCTTCGATCATGGCCCCGAAGGTCTGCCGCAGTTGTTCCAGCTCCATGCCGCCTTTTTTCTCGTTTTGAATGATTTCGGGAACCAATCCGGTTTGCCCGTATTCGGAAACCGCCTGGGTGAATGTCCTTAAGGGCCGGGTGATGTGGCGGGCGAGAAAGTACCCAATCAGGATGGTAATCAGGGTAATGCTCCAGATCGCCATCAAGGTATTCAGGCGGGCGTTTTGCATCCGTTGATAGACCGGCTGGACATCAAAGCCAATGTGAAAGCGTCCGGGCAGGCCTTCGATCAGGGGATAGGTAACGTGAAGAATTTCTCCGTCGCCGAAATCCTGGATGGCCATGGAATGTCCCTCGTCGGCCGTAGTTTTTAAGCCCCTGTCGTCCGTGAGATAGGTGGGAAAGGCGCTTTTAAAGGAGTGCGTAAATAGCTCGCCGTCAAACCCGGTAATATAAATGAAGGCGATTTCTTCGGAATTTCTGGCATTGTTCCGGGCCAGTTCCGTGGCCGTGATGATATCGCCTTGGGTAACGTCTCTGACAATCGCGCGGGTCATATGGCTGGCGATGATGTTGCTCTGGACGACGAAGCGGTCGAGCATGAATTGGCCGAGTGTGCGCGATTCTATATAAGAGATGACGGCGCCGGTAAAAATTCCAAGGACGCCGATCAACGCGATGATGCGGTTTTGAAGGGAGAGTTTATCCATGGGTCCAATCTATTAAGGGGTTCGCTCGTCGGCCTGGCTCAGAGGAGGCCGAGGGTGGCCATCTGATCCCGGAACGCCTCGTAATCCTGAGGTGTGGCTTTCTCAAAGCCGTTCGGCATCTCGGTCTTGTCCCAGTTATAGAGACCGTCGGTGTGGAGGCTCTGGGGATCAAAGTCGATCAAGGCCTGCTGAATCTTGAGGAAAACTTCGTCGGGTAGGGATTTTGACGCGGCGATTCCGCTGGAAGGATAATAGGGCGAGGTATAGATGATCCGGAGCTGGTTAGCGGCCGCCAGATCCCTGGCCATGGTGTCCTGCAGGCCGCAGGCCTCATGGGTGCCTGAAAGAACCGCATTGGCACAATCGTGGTGAGAGCCGGTGAATTTGTGGCTTGCCAGATCCTCGATCTCGATGCCGTGTTCGTTAAGCGCGATCCGGGGCAGAAAATGCCCCTGGGTCGAGTTGACGCTGCCGAACGCCATGGTCCGGCCATGCAGATCGCCGATCTCCCGGATATCGCTGTTGTTCCCGACCACGATCATTGATTGGTAGGCGGCCTTGTTGTCATGATTGAGTCCCCGGGCCATGGGCCGTGCGCCGTACTTATCCTGGGCTTTGAGGAAGCTGACGGCGCCGATGGCGGCCAGATGAACGACGTTTTTGCCGAGATCATCGTGGATCTCGTGGCCTTTGGGCGTGAAGCGCAATTTGAAGCGGTAGCCGGTCGCCTGTTCCAAATAGGTCAGAAACGGAAGGTACTGCCGGGCGTCCTCCTCGGCGCGGGCGCGGGGGTCGAACCCGAAGACTATTTCCGCTGTCCCATCAGCGGCCATGGACGCCTCATTGTTCCCATCCGATTGTGATGATTTATCCGAATGGATTTGGGCTAAATTGCTCAAATCGGGCTCGGAGAAGGAAATGGCGAAGACGATCACGATGCCAATAAGAAGAAAGCCTAAAATCGGAACGGCAAATCGCATAAAGTTTATTTCTTTCAAATTTCACTCAACTGGTTGTTGATGCGGGCTCAGGCCTCAACGCCGGTTTCCCGGTTACGCGGCAGGGTGATTGTCACCGCCGTTCCCTCGCCGGGGGTGCTATCGATCTCCAGGCTTCCACCATGGAGCTCAGTCAGGGTGGTGGCGATATTGATTCCTGCGCCGCAGCCCTCGTGGCGGCGGGAGAGCGAGCCGTCGACCTGGCGCAAGGGCTCAAAGGCGATGGCAATTTCGGCTTCGCTCATACCGGGGCCATTGTCGCGGAGGATGAAATGCCAGGCATCCGGCGTTTCATCGGCGCAGATGTGAATCTCTGCGTCTCTGGATGAAAATTTGACGGCATTATTGATAAGGCAGCCCAGGGCTTGGGCCATGTATTTTTCGTCGGCGGTAATAATCAGGGTCTCGGGGACTTCGTCGATGTGGAGAGCAATGTTTTTTTCTTGTATCGTTTCTTCCGTCAGCGCGAGAACTCTTGCGAGCAGCGGCCGCACAGGGATGGGCTTGGGGTTCAGTTCAATCAGCCCCTGGTTGCCCGCCGAGAGGGTGAGCATCATGTCAACGGTCTCAGAAAGCCGGTTGCCCTCCTTGAGGATAATCTCGGCATATTCGAGGTAGGTTTCAGGGCTATCTTTGCCCTGGGACATCTGGATCAGCTCGGCAAGGGCGATGATACCGTGCAGGGGGCTGCGCAACTCATGGCTGATGATGGCGAGGAATTCGTCCTTGACCCGGTTCGCCTTGATCAGTTCCAGATTATTTTTATCCAGACTTTTCGTCAGGGCGCGCGCCTCGGCGGTTCTTTTCACCACTTCGCGCTCCAATCTTTCGTGGAATTCGCGCTCATTGTGGCGCAACTGGATGGTTTCTTCGGCCCGGCGTACGGAATGGATCAGGTGATCGGGAGAGACCGGCTTGGTGAGAAAATCCTCGGCCCCCACTTTCAGCGCTTCGATGGCCTCCTGCATGCCGGCGTGACCGGTAACGACGATGACGTAAATGTCGCGGTCCTCTTCAAGGTTCTCCTTGAGTTCCCGTGCCATATCGATGCCGTTCATGCCCGGCATGCGGATATCGGTAACGACGACGCCGATATCCGGTCTCTTGTCCACAAGGTCCATCGCTTCTGCGGCGTTATAGGCCGGGATGCAATCCAGCCCCTCCTTTGTCAGGCGTTCGATCACCTCTTCGACGATGTCCGGCTCGTCATCGACGATCAGCACTTTTGACGATGCCGAAAGAGTCGTTTTCATACTCTCCATGAGATTTGGGCCTGGTGTGCCCGGACCATTGAAGTCGGCTGAATGCGCCATTTGATTAAGTTCCCGCTCAAAATAATTTCCCGACGTAATATCAGACTATAGCAGTCGGGTATTAATTTTTGGCTAATACCAAGCCGCAATCGGGCGGGAAGGGATTAGAGGTAGTGGGGCGGGAGGCAGGGCAGCATTACGGGGGAGTGGAGCCGGGCAGCATTACGTTCCGGTTGTCGCGTCAGCTCCGTGGACGACGGGGAATTCAGGCCAGGCAGGGGGGTGTTTCTCAGCTTTCGATTTTATCCTGGCGTTCGTAGGCTTTTTCGATCTCTTCCATATAGGTCCTGTTCTCAGTATTCCCGCCGCCACCCATTGCTGAGAGGTCCATCTCAAGGGCTTCTAGCAGCAGTTTTGCGACATCAGGCTTGGCCTCGTTGCAGGCCTGTTCGTGGGCGGCCAGAATCTTGTCGCTCAGTCGTCGCATCTTATCCATGTCAGACCTCTCTTTTTAAGTGGTGCCCGCTGTTTTCAGGCCCATTCTAGCTGTTTGGACGCAAGCGCACACCCTTGCTTAATCGCATGGTGGGGAGAAAGTTTGGCTGGAATAGGTTGCATTTAAGTTAAATTTTTGTAACCCATTGATATATAAAGATAAAACTTGACATTCAGCAGAATTCCGTGGCAAGCTGCGACCATGGAACCCGCCCGCGCATCTGCCCTGACCGCCCTTCGCGCTTCTTCGACCCGCCTTGCTGTGTCGTCGCAGAACGTTGCCAATGCGCGCACGGGGACGGCGCTAAAAGACAAGACGAAGATCCCCGAGGGTGTTTATGCGCCGCTTGCCGTCGCTCAGTCGAGCCTTGAGCTGGGTGGTGTAAGGGTGACCGTCAAAGAGCTCGACAGAGAACCCTTCATCGAGCATGACGATGCCAGTGAAACCGGGCTGGCGGCTTTTCCCGCCGTCAATTACGCCGAAGAAACCGTCAACCAGGCCATTGCGCTGACCAGCTACAAGGCTGCTGCGGCCATTCTCCGTACAGGTGAGGAAATGGACGACGCCCTTCTCGACGTCAAAGCCTGAGCTGGCTTTATTCCTTAATTCCAAGAACTGATTTTTTCTGAAAGTTTGCCCCCCGGATCTGTCGGGGGCCTGGGCCGGGTTCGGGCGCTGCTTGCCTCTGTAGGCCTCTGAATCTCAGGCCTGGGGCGGGGGGCCAATCTTTTCTTCGATCAGTTCCTGCACCTTGCGCTGTTCCCAGTCGCGGGTGAACCAGGGCAGGCGCTCAAAGGTCTGGGCGGCGTGGATACCTAGACCCAACCCCCATCCCAGCAGCGGATAGAAAAACCAGGGGTCGCCGGGGCTGGCAAGATCAATGATCAGAAGAGCAAAGTTGACCACGCAATAGATCATGAGATGGGTGTAAAAAGCGCGCATGGACTGGACCCGTTGCCAAGCCCATTGTTCGATCTCCATGCTGTGAGCGGCATCGCGGACCTCAATGCCGGGCCTCAATTTTACCGGTTCAGTGCTTCTTCCACGCATTGATCGATCCTTTCATGGTTTTCTCCCCAAGCGCCCTGTCAAACGTTCTGTCATAACACCTGGCGGTGTTTTGGCTGCCGGGAGAAGGCCCTGCCCGACGGCCAAACGCTGAAAGTCTGATGCCGGGACCAGTCAACATGCCCTTTTTTGCCCTCGAACGTCAATTGTTGCGGCAAACGAGGGGGATGAGAAGCTATTGGAGAGGGGGGTGTGCCCCCCCCTCTTGAAAACCACCTGGCGGGACATATATGGTTTGGGAGCGGGGCATATTGTTCCGTTCTCCGGGTGCCTGTTGAGGGCCTGGACTTGTATCTCGCTCATCACGTAAGGAGGAGGTTGCATCATGACCCGTTTATCTCTCTTTAATAGCCCGCTTTTACTCGGATTCGATCAATTCGAACGGGCGCTTGATCATATTTCCAAGGCGTCCAGTGATGGCTATCCCCCCTATAACATTGAACAACTCGATGAAGACGGATTGCAAATCACTCTGGCCGTCGCCGGTTTTGCTCAGGATGAACTCAGCATTGTGGTTGAGGACAACCAGCTTGTCGTTCGTGGCAGGCAGGAAGAAAATGACGAGCGCATCTTTCTCCATCGCGGCATCGCTGCCCGTCAGTTCCAGCGCAGTTTTGTGCTCGCGGAAGGCATTGAGATCACCGGCGCGAGCCTCGATAATGGTCTGCTCAACATAAAATTCGCCCGTCCTAAGGTGGAAAAACGGGCGCGGACCATCGAAATCAACGCCGCCAGCGAAAAAACGTCTTCATCCGGCGACAAAGACGGCACGGTTGAGGTAGACTTTCGCAAAGAAGCCTCGTAAGTCTGGGCGGTAGGAACAAGAAGCAAATGAACAAGGTGTAAAAACGATGTCTGGTCTGGACGATTTAAAGCAAATGTCGCCTCAGGATTTCCTCGCCTTGGGAAGTCTCGGGATTGCCTATATCCGGCCTGTCAGCGAGGCGGGCGCGGCCTGTTATGCCGTCCATACGGCTGATGGGTCCCAGGCGGGTCTGTTCGACAATGAAGACGAGGCCATTGCCGCTGTGCTGGAAAACGGCCTGGAGCCGGTTAGCATCCATTAGGCTGTCCCTTGCCGGGCAATCCGAAGAGCCTCCGGCCATGATGTCAGTCTGAAGATTTACGCCAAACAAACCTAAGGCCGCATTTCCTTATTCAGGAGGCGCGGCCTTTTGCGTTCAGCGAGCGGTGTTCGGCGAGCGGTGTTCGGCGTTGGAATCAGGCGGCGTTACTGGCTGGTGCCGTGGTCAGGAGGGCGTGGATTTCCTTAGCCGATGAGAGGCGCCTGAGTTTTTCACAGATGGTTTCGTCGCGCAGAAGCCGGGACACCTTGGCCAGAGCCTTGAGATGGTCGGCACCGGCTGATTCCGGGGCCAGCAGAAGGAAAATAAGGTCCACAGGCTGTTCGTCA
Organism: Rhodospirillaceae bacterium; assembly: GCA_018663165.1. Lineage (GTDB taxonomy): Bacteria > Pseudomonadota > Alphaproteobacteria > UBA11136 > UBA11136 > JABJES01. The sequence continues at coordinate 12,305 of JABJES010000052.1, read as the reverse complement.
ATGGCCTCGAAATCGATTGGCTGCTCAAGGCGGGCGAACATCCCGTGGAGCCGCTCGAGTCCGGGCAGTTTTCCGTGAGGAATAGCGATCCCCATGCCGACGCCAGTGGTGCCGAGCTTTTCCCGTTCCAGAAGAACGTCGAAGATCGACATTTCGTCCTGATCGACGATTGGTGCGATACGCTTGGATAACTCCTGAAGCGCCTGTTTCTTGCTTTTGGCCCTGAGGTCAGGGACAACGCATTCGAGGGGGATAAGGTTGTGCATTTCCATCTTAGGCACCTCGCCAAGGATCAGGCGGCTGTGGTTTTCTTGTTTGTCGTGCTTTTTGCGGGGTCGATCCAGCCGACATTGCCGTCCTGGCGGTGATAAACCATGTTCAGTCCGCCATGGGCGCTGTTGTGAAAAAGCAGCGCCGGCAGTTCGGCAAGATCCATACGCATAACCGCCTGGCTGACGGTCATGGTGGCAACCTCGGTCGTCATCTCGGCGATGATGATCGGCTGGTCTGCGGCTTGTGCTTCGGAATCTTCCTCTTCTTCTGACGGCGCGAGAATGTATTGCTGGGCGGCAATTGATTCCTTGGCGGAACGCTCTTTGTGATGATCGCGCAGACGCCGTTTATAGCGCCGCAGGCGTTTGCCGAGCTTTTCGCAGGCGAGGTCGAAGGCGGCATAGGGCTCATCTGCCTCGTTATGGCTCTGGACCAGAATATTGTGTCCGACGTGGACGGAAATATCGGTCCGGAACAGTGTTCCTTCGCGGGAAAAGTGCACCGTGCCTTCGAGGGCATTATCAAAATATTTTGAAACGGTTGAAGTGAGGGCGGATTGAACGTGGGTCGTTAGCGCATCGCCAACGTCAATTTGCTTACCCTTGACGGAAAGCTGCATAGGTCAGGCCACCTGATTGTGAGTGTGGAAGGTGATAGTGAAACGCAAGACCGTTTTAGTGGTCATTGTTTTACGCTCCCCTAGAAAGGATCGAAAGGTAGTCAGGGCGGAGTTTGAAGTCAAGAGAGCCTCTTTTTAAAGGTTAATAGCCGGGTTTTTACATGTCGTTTGATTTTTCCCGCCGACGCTGAATGGAAGAGGGAATCCGCAGGGCTTCGCGATATTTGGCCACTGTGCGCCGCGCAATATCGATCCCCTCACCATTGAGAATCTCGACAATCCGGTCATCTGAAAGAATGGCGCCGGTGACCTCAGCGTCGATCAGCACCTTGATCCGGTGGCGCACTGATTCTGCCGAATGGGCATCGTCGCCGATATTGGTGCCGGAAATAGAAGAGGTGAAGAAATACTTCAGTTCGTAATTGCCGCGTGGGGTGGCCATATATTTGTTCGCGGTGACCCGGCTGACGGTGCTTTCGTGCATGTCGATAGCCTCAGCGATATTGCGTAGAACGAGCGGTTTGAGGTGCTGGACGCCGTGCATGAAAAAGGAGTCCTGCTGGCGGACGATTTCAGTTGCAACCTTGAGGATGGTCGTCGCCCTCTGGTGAAGGGATTTCACCAGCCAGTTGGCGGAATTGAAACATTCGGAGATGAATTCTTTTTCGGATTTGTCGGCTGAATTTTGACTGAGTTTTGCATAATACTGGTTGTTGATCAGAACCCGGGGCAGAGATTCGCTGTTGAGCTCAATGATCCAGCCACCTTTAGGGCTCTGACGCATGATAACGTCGGGCGTAATCGGCTGGGCGACATCATGATCGAAGGCATGGGCCGGTTTTGGGTTGAGGGTGCGAATTTCGGCCACCATGTCGGCAAAATCTTCATCATCGACGGCACAAAGTTTTTTCAGCGCTGTGAAGTCGTGTTTGCCCAGAAGGTCGAGGTTGTCGAGTAGTTTTTCAATCACCGGATCCAGGCGGTTCATATCTTTGAGCTGCAGGGCGAGGCAATCGGCAAGATTGCGGGCGAAAATACCGGGCGGGTCGAATTCGCGCATTTTTTCCAGAACCGCTTCAACATCTTCGGTGCTGCAGCCGAGGATCGTCCCAATTTCTGCGGTTTCACCGGTGAAATACCCAGATTCATTAAGGGTATCAATGAGATGCAAGCCGATGACCCGTTCGGCCGGGTCGCTAATATCTATGGTCAGTTGATCCGAGAGATGCTCGCGCAGGCTTTCTTCGCGGGTCAGGGCATGATCGGTCCTGGAATCGTTTTCGGAAAAATCAGGTCGCCCGCCGCTGCCCCAGGGGGCGAGGGATTCGATGTTGGGGCCGTCGCCCGGTCCCAACGCGGCCTCGCTTCTTCCTTCGGCGGCGCTGTTGCTTGACCAGAGGTTTTCGTAATCAGCATCCAGAGGGGCGTCCTCGCTGGCAGGAATGTTTTCCGAATCGGCGTAATCAAGGCTGTCAGGGGGAACGGCTTCGTCTTTCCCTTCAGAGTGGTCCTCGACGCCATCACCACGCTGGGAGCCGTCTGGGTCTTCACGCTCAAGCAGCGGGTTCTTCTCCAGCTCCTCGTCAAGGAAGCTGGCAAGTTCGGCATTACTGAATTGCAGCAGCTTGATCGCCTGCTGCAATTGCGGCGTCATGACGAGGGATTGACCTTGCCGGATATCCAGTCTGGGGGTTATTGCCATTGATCTGTTCTTAAATCCGAGGGGTTACAGGCTGAAACGTTCCCCGAGATAGACCCGACGCACTTCCTTGTGGGAAACAATCTCGGAGGGTTTGCCTTCCATCAGTACCATGCCGTCATGGAGGATATAGGCACGATCAACGATTTCCAAAGTCTCACGGACGTTGTGGTCGGTTATCAAGACTCCGATTCCCCTGTCTTTCAGGTGGGAAACCAGGTCGCGAATCTCGCTTACGGCAATTGGGTCAATGCCGGCCAGGGGTTCGTCCAGCAGGATGAAATGAGGATTTGAGGCAAGACAACGGGCTATTTCAACGCGGCGGCGTTCGCCACCCGAAAGGGCAAGAGCGGGGGTGCGGCGCAGATGGGTGATCGAAAATTCCGCGAGAAGTTCGTCCAGTCGGCTTTCTCTTTTATCGGGGCTCTCTTCGACGATTTCGAGAATGGCTCTGATATTGTCTTCGACGCTTAAGCCCCGAAAGATTGAGGCTTCCTGGGGCAGATAACCGATACCCATACGTGAACGGCGGTACATGGGCAGGCTGGTGATGTCATAGCCGTCGAGGGTGATTTTCCCGTAATCGGGAGAGATCAGTCCGGTGATGATGTAAAAAGTGGTGGTCTTTCCCGCCCCGTTGGGCCCCAGGAGGCCGACAGCTTCGCCCCGTTGCACTGAAAGGCCGACACCGCGCAGGATCGGCCGCTTCTTGAACCGTTTGCCGAGATCAGTGACGACGAGCCCGTTGGTTTCACTGATCAGCTTTGGCGAAAAAGCATCTTCCAGGGAGGCAGATGGGGTGGAGGCGGCCGTCTTTTTAGGCGCATTTGCGCCTGCTGGAGGGCTTGGTCGTGAGGTGGAATAAGGCGGAAAAGGCGGCTTTTCAATCATGGAGTCGGTTTTTCCTGTTGTTTCTTTTCTTCTGTTTTCTCTTTCGTCGTCGTCTTTGGCTTCTTTTTTGGTGAGAAAACAGCCCTGACACGCCCCTTATTCTTGCTGCCGGGGGTGGCATTGAGGAGGCGACTAACCCCTGTGTTCAGGTTTACCTGACCATATTCGCCGGTAAGGATGTTTTTGTCTCGGATAATCTTAACCGAACCATATATTGAGGCGACACCGGTTTCTATTTCGTAAACACCCCTATCGCTGGTGGCGGTTTCTGTCGGTGTCTCGATTTTAACGTTACCGAAGGCCTCCAGGCGCTGGATTTTTGTTCCTTTGCCCGCCACATCGTGGAAATAGGCGGTGAGGATATCGGCAGTCAGGACTTTGCCCTCACTGTTGACCTTTGCATCCCCTCGGGCGACGGCCATTTTTTTGTTCTGCCAGAATTCAAGGCTATCCCGTGCGGTGACCACATTCCCGTCGGCGGTCATTTTGAGATTGCGGCCGGTCAGGACGAGAATCCCCTTGTCGATGTTAAAGACACCGCGGTCGCCGCGAGCGGTGGTGGTGGGGTTGGTGATCTTGACATTGCCGTCGGCATCAAGCCGCCAGATATCGGTGCCGCCAGCATCGGTATCACGATAATGAGCGGTCAGAACATCGGCGTTGACGGTTACATCATCCCGCTTCGCCTGGGCGTTGCCCCTGGCGATATACTGTTTTTTATCCTGTATCCATTCGATCCCGTCATCGGCAAAGATCTCGACGGGTTTTTCTGAATCGCTGGTCAGGCCGTCAAGCCCTTGTGCCGCCCCCGGCGCGGTCATGCCAAAGGCGGTGACAGCCAGGAAGATGATCAGGAATGTCGCGAGGGTCGGTTTGAGGGTCATTTTTTTCTGTCCAGGGCTTGTGCATAGATGATGAGGTGACTTTTTCCGGTAAAGACGATCCGGGCGCCCTTATTGAGGATCAGAAATCCCTGGGCGCTGATCTGGCCGAAGGGGCCTTGGCCTGCAACCGGCAAGCCGCCCGAAGCGGTGCCGGCGGAAATGTCGATGTCGGCGCTCTCGGTGCGAAATTCATAGCCCGTATCGTGGTAGAGGTTTACCGCCCCGCGTAGGCCCAGAACATGGGAGTTTTCGCTGTAGGCACCGCTTTTGGCCGTCAGCACGACCCAGGAGCCATCGGTCATGGTTATGTCGACCTGGGGGTTCTCAAGGGCGATAAGCTCAGGGGAATCTCCAATTTGGGTGGCCGTGATTGCGGTCAGGGAATAAGGGCGGCTTTCCTCGTCAATGCCGGTAAATCGCGGGTTGTCCATGCGCGGCTGCAGGCTCTCGGCGGTATCCAGCTTTGACATATCAATATTGAATCGCTTTTGCGTGTTGATTTGCGGCCAGGTGATGACCAGCGCGATGAGAAAGACGGCAATGATGGGGAGCAGGAGTTTCATCATGCGGATGAAACGCGAGTGGCGATGCGCCTTCTCCGGTGGCTGGTATTGAAGAGAGGAAGGCAGGGGATGAATGTTTCCCCGTTGTCCCGCGTTTGAAACGCCGGTGCTCGTCGGCAAATGGGGCAGCAGTCCATCGCCTTCGTCTCGGCGATACGTGCTGGCGCTCTCTTGCCAGTTAGTGTCTGGACGAACGGATTTGGGGATGGGAATCTTTGGTCTTTCGGTCATGTGTTGGCTGCCATAGCCGGGGGCGCGGTCAGGCGATCCCCGCCCGCAGGCAATCATGAATATGAAGGATGCCGACAGGACGGTTATCTTCGAGGGCAAAAAGGCTCGTGATCTTGTTGTTGTTCATAATCTGGAGAGCTTCGGCGGCAAGACCGCCGGGAGAAATTGTCTTTGGCGCCGCAGTCATTACAGCTTCGGTTTTCTGGGTGAGCAGGTCGGGGTTCATACTGCGGCGAAGGTCGCCATCGGTAACAATTCCGAGAAGACACCCCTTGTCATCGACAACTCCTGCACAGCCGAAATGTTTGTTTGTCATGACCAGCAGGGCCTCGGACATTAATGCACCGGCCTTAACCAGAGGAAGTTCGCTGCCCACATGCATCAAATCGGCAACTTTGAGAAGTCGGGTGCCGAGTTGCCCGCGCGGGTGGAAAACCTGAAAATCATCAGGGGAAAATCCCTTGCGCTCGAGGAGGGCAATGGCGAGTGCATCGCCCAGCGCCAGCATCAGGGTGGTTGAGGTCGTCGGGGCCAGCCCCATGGGGCAGGCTTCACGGTTGGCGGGGAGAAGAAGGAGCACGTCAGATGTTTCGGCAAGCGAGCTATTGCTCTCGGCGGTGATGGCGACAAGGGGAATATTGAAGCGCCGTGAATAGGCGACGATATCGTTGAGCTCAGAGGTTTCACCTGAATTCGATAAGGCTAGAATCACGTCACCCGATGTAATCATGCCGAGGTCGCCGTGGCTCGCCTCAGCGGGATGGATGAATTGTGCCGGGGTGCCGGTGCTGGCCATGGTGGCGGCGATTTTACGGGCCACATGGCCGCTCTTCCCCATGCCGGTGACGGTAATGCGGCCGGTGACGGCGGAAAAAATATCAAGCGCCCCGATAAACGCCGTATCAAGGGTGCGAGCCAGTTCGACCAGGGCCTCGGCTTCGGTTTCCAGCACCCGGCGCCCGGAATTAATATCTCTGTTTCCAGTAATGTTTCCGGTTTCCGCCTGGGGACTTGTTTTGGGCTGCGCTTTCATAAAATACGCTCTCGGTTTGCTGATGCGCGATGTTTCGGCCCGTTATCGGCCCGTTATCGGCCCGTTATCGGGTCGTCAGGGTGTGTTTCCAAGTTAGATCGGCTGGCGACTGTTGACGCCCGAAAAACTGCCCAAATAGACCCTCTGACTATGCCTTTTGCGGGCGTTAAGGTCAATGAAATGGGGTTTGGGACAGGCCCGGTCAACCCTGTCTCTCAGTGGGAAAAGATATCTTCTTCGGGCCAGCCTTTGAGGTCCAGCTCGGCGCGGGCGGGCAGAAAGGCAAAACAGGCCTCGGCGAGTTCCTTGCGTCCCTCGCGGATTAACATTTCTTCCAGTTTTTGGCGCAATTGATGCAGATAAAGCACATCGCCTGCGGCATAGGTCATCTGGGCGGATTTCAGTTCGCTGGCTCCCCAGTCCGAGCTTTGCTGCTGTTTGGAGATATCGATTCCGAGAAGCTCATCGCAGAGGTTTTTCAGACCGTGGCGGTCGGTATAGGTGCGGACCAGCTTGGAGGCGATCTTGGTGCAATAAATCGGTGAGGTGGACGCCCCGAGATATTTTTTCAAGGTGGCAATGTCGAAGCGGGCAAAATGGAAAAGCTTGGTTATATTGGGGTTTTCGAGCAGTTTTATGAGGTTAGGGGCGTCGTATTTCTTTTGCGGAAAATGAACAATGTGACAATGGCCGTCGCCGCCCGAAAGCTGAACCAGGCAGAGCCGGTCGCGGTGGGGGTTGAGCCCCATGGTTTCGGTGTCGATGGCCACCATGTCACCGAAATCAAGATCAGGGGGAATGTCGTTCTGATAGATTTCAAGGGTGCGGAGCCCGGTAATCTTGGGGGGTGATTTTTTTCCGGCCATGAGCACCTCGTTGTCTTGTGCCTTGGTCCGGTGGGCACCGGAATCAAAGGCGGGGCTAAAATACCGGGAATGGTGCCCAGGAGAAGACTCGAACTTCCACGGCCTTGCGGCCACTGACACCTGAAGCCAGCGCGTCTACCAATTCCGCCACCTGGGCATTCCGGACGGGTTCCGTCAATAAAGGGCGCAGGGAACAAAGTCAATCGGACTTGAGCCCCCTTGGAGCGCCCTTTCTTACCGAAGCCTTGCCCACCTTACCCTGTAAATGTTACCGAACCATGTATCCTCTCACTATATAAGACCTTATAATCCTGACAAGTCGCCTTGGTGGATGAGGTCACATCCCCCTGTTTTCAGGCTTAAGGCCGGGGTTTAAGAGGAGAATTTCCAGATGACGTTCAAGCCAGGAGATCAGCGCCGTCAGGTGACGGTGTTCGGTGGTTCGGGGTTTATTGGCCGTCATTTGGTGCGCCGTCTTGCGGCGCGAGGCGACATTGTGCGGGTGGCCGTGCGCGATACCCTGTCGGCTGGGTTTCTCAAGCCTTTCGGCGATGTCGGCCAGATCGTTCCCCTGGCTGCTGATATCAACAATCAGGTGGCGGTGGAAACGGCGGTGCGCGATGCCGATTGCGTGGTCAATCTGGTCGGCATTCTCAACCCATCCGGTTTTGGTTCCCGGCGCGCGACTTTCGAGTCGGTCCATGTTGCGGGGGCCCGCCAAGTGGCCATTGCTTCGGCCAGGGCAAAGGTCAAACATCTGGTTCAGATTTCGGCCGTCGGTGCCGATCCTGTCTCATCTTCCGTTTATGCCCGGACCAAGGCCGAGGGCGAGGCCGCTGTCCGGGATGCCTTTCCCGCTGCAAGTATTGCCCGCCCGAGTATTGTTTTCGGCCCCGAAGATGATTTTTTCAACCGCTTTGCCTCCCTGCTTCCCTTTACCGCCTGCTTGCCGGTGCTCGGCAGTGGGCGGCCCCGGCTGGAATGGCCCGTCAAGGGGGACGGCCTGCCAAGCCTGGATATTTACGGTGGCGGCGGACCGCTTTTTCAGCCGGTCTATGTGGGCGATGTGGCGGATGCGATCATCGGCCTTATTGATCCTGCATCGGTTCAAACAGGCAAGCCGCTTGAGGCCGAAGGCAAAGTGTTTGAGCTGGGCGGGCCACGGGTCTATTCCTTCAAGGCGTTGATGGAACTGTTAATGGCCGTCACCGGGCGCCGTCGCCTTTTGGCTCCGGTGCCTCTGTGGGCGGCGAGCACGGTGGCGTTGTTTCTTGAATGCCTGCCCAAGCCGCTTCTGACCCGCGACCAGGTGCGGCTTCTTTATCATGATAATGTTGTCGGCAAAAAAGCGTTGAAGCTTTCTGATCTGGGGATCGACCCGGCGGCCGCCGAGATCATCTTGCCGACCTATTTGGCGCGATTTCGTGAGGGTGGCTCTTTTAAACGAGCCTGAACCCCTCTATAAACCCCTCATTCGAAGCCTAATTTTACTTAACCTGTAAGGAAAACAGCATGAGCGAACGTATTGTCCTGCGCGTCGGTGAAGCGCTTGTCGCCGGTGGGCCGCCTGGAACGGCTGCCGAACCGGAAGTTATTATCGGCGAACTTGATGGCCCTGTGGGTACCGCCTTTGCCAACCAGCTTGGTGATCAGGCCAAGGGTCACAGCAAGGTGCTGGCTATTCTCAACACCGACATCATGGTGCGGCCAGCAACTCTGATGGTGAGCAAGGTCACCGTCGATAACAGCCGCTATACGAACATTCTGATGGGTACCGTGCAGGGGGCGATTGCCAATGGCGTGCTCGACGCCGTGCGCTGTGGCGATATTCCCAAGGAAAAGGCCAATGATCTCGGGATCATCGTCTCGGTTTGGCTCAACCCTTCCGTTGCGACGGATGATAATCTGGACCACAAGAAGCTTTTCGAGATTCATCGTGAGGCTACGGCCCTGGCCATCAAGAAGGCGATGAACCATGAGCCGACGATCGACTGGCTGCTGGAGAACCAGGAGCAGATCGTTCACAAATATTATCAGATGGGACTGGACGGAAAGATCTAGGCGGCCTAAATGCCGCCCTTGAAATAAATCCAGTAGAGAAGGCCAAGCCCGAGGATCACCCGATAGGCGGCAAAGGGGGCAAAGCTTGCTCGCCGCAGCCAGGCCATCATCACGGTGATTGTGCACATGGCGGCGATAAAGCTTAAGGCACCAACGATCAAGGCATCGCGGCCAAGGGCGATATTGCCGCTTTCGGTAAGGTCGAGAAAGGCCAGGGTGCCGGCGCCGATGATCGTCGGGATCGACAGCAGCATCGAGAACCGGGCGGCTTCGGGGCGCTCAAAGCCCAGGGCGCGGGCCGTTGTCATGGTAATGCCGGCGCGACTGGTGCCGGGCAGAAGCGAGAGGATCTGGGACAGGCCGATCAGAAAGGCATTGCCGAAACTCATATGTTCGATCCTGCGCACGGTCATCGTGAAATGGTCGGTGACAAAAAGGAGTATGCCGAAAATCAGCGTCGTCCAGGCGATGATGAGGGGGCTGCGAAAGGCACCCTCCGCGTACTGGTGGAGAAGGAGCCCGCCAGCGACCACCGGCAGGGTGGCGATCATTATGTTGACTACAAGGCCGACGTCTTTCCCCTTGCGGCCGATCAGCATCCTGAAGAAGCCGATAAACATCATCCACACGTCACGCCAGAAATAGACCATCACGGCGAGCAGGGTTCCAACGTGGAGAGCAATATCGATTGTCAGTCCCTGGTCCGGCCAATCAGTGAATTGCGGCACCAAAATGAGATGGGCCGAAGAACTGATGGGCAGAAACTCAGTGATGCCCTGAACCAGAGCGAGAACAACGAGATGAAAAACCGGCAACAAAGCCCCCTCTTTTGATCGCTTATAACATCCCTGGTTGCTCTGGCCCAATGCCTTTGTCGGGAATGGCGCGTGATCTTGGTAATAGGTGCTGCTTGTTCTCCCATCAAAAGTTTCCGTATGGGAAAGATATGCTCTAGATTAGCGCCGTCATGCGAACTCTCTATCATCTTTGGCTGTCGCCCTTTTCCCGCAAGGTCCGTCTTGTCCTCGACGAAAAGGGTCTGGAATACGACATGAAGGTCGAGCGCGAGTGGGAGCGCCGGGAGGAATTTCTGGCGCTTAATCCGGCCGGTAAGGTGCCGGTTCTGGTCGAGGAGGACGGCACTGTTCTCGCCGACAGCAACGCCATTTGCGAATATCTGGAAGATGTTCACCCCTCCCCCACCCTGATTGGCGGCACCCCATACGAGCGCGCCGAAATCCGTCGGATCGTCGCCTGGTTTGACGGCAAGTTCGACCGCGAGGTCAGCGATAATCTGCTCTATGAAAAGGTGATGAAGCGGTTTCTCGGTCTCGGCGCGCCGGATTCAGAGGCGATTCGTGCCGGCAGTGCGAACCTGCGGACCCATCTCGATTACATTGCGTATCTGACGGTTGAGCGGAATTATCTCGCCGGTGATGAGTTTTCACTGGCTGATATTGCTGCTGCGGCCCAGATTTCGGCCATTGATTATATCGGTGACGTGCCATGGAAGGCGTATGAAGGGGCTAAGGATTGGTACGCGCGGGTCAAGTCCCGGCCCAGCTTTCGTCCCATTCTCGGGGATCACATTCCCGGTCTTCCGCCGCCCTCTTATTACGCCGATCTGGATTTTTAGGCCCCCTCCGCCCTTCTCCAGCCTCTCTTTACTTTGGTGCTGAACCTTTTGAAACTTTTTCGAGGTTCTTTTTTGCCGCCTGGGCCAGTGGCGAGCGGGGCGCGAAAAGCAGAACGCTTTGCCAGTCTTCCTTTGCCCCTTCCTTGTCTTCCTGCATGTAACGGATCATGCCGCGCTCAAACAGGGCGTCGGGATTGTTGGGCGAAAGCTTTAACGCATGGTCGATATCGGCGCGGGCAAGGGCGATGCCGTTCAGATGTCGATAGGTGGTGGAGCGCAGAATGAGGGGCTCGACTTGGTCAGGGGCGAGCTCTATCGCCCGGTTGAGGTCCTCCAGCGCCTGCCAGTATTCCTGGCGTCCGGCCTTGGCGATGCTGCGGTCGATGAACAAATCCGGGTCGTTCGGCAAAATAACAAGGGCGGCGGTGAATTTCTCTTCCGCGTCCTCAGGCTGGTTGTCGAGTAACCAGGCTTGGCCCGCCTGACGCAACAATTCTGCTTTTAAGGGGTGGGTCGGGTCATCGATTTCGCCGATTAGGTCTTCAAGTAGAAGGGCGGCGGCGGAAAAGTTCTGCATTGCCAGCAGAGCGGCGGCAAGACAATGCCGGGCTGGGAATTCCTCGCCGGTTTCTTCTTCGTTTGTCCAGACGATTGCATTGTTGAAAGCCTTGCGCGGGTTTTTCCGTGCCAGTTTCAGACAGCCGGTATAGCGCCGCGCCTCGTCGAGAAAGTTTTCGGGCTCATCCTCCAGAGGCAGGTCAGCAGCAGGCTCAGCAGCGAAGACCTCAAGGGCGAAGAAAAGAGATAAAAAAAGAGCCAGCAAGCGTGTCATGGAATGGTTCCGAATATATCCCTGCTACAATAGAGTGGAGACAGTAGGGTGGAGACGAGTTGGTAAACAATAAAGAGTCGGATCAAGTCTTTCCAGTTATGACGCAGTTAGAAGAAAATATGAATTCTTTAGCAGGTGAAGCGGCGGCCTCCCGGCCGTGCCTGCTCTGCTTTGGCTACGGCTACACGGCACGGTTTCTTGCCCGCGTTTGCCTGGAAGCCGGGTGGCGGGTGATCGGCACGCGCCGTCCCGGTGAAGACACGGCGGCAGAGAGCGACGGGGTGGAAATCTTCCTCTTCGACCGCCAAACCCCCCTGGCGGGAGAGATTATTGGGGCGGCTACTCATATTCTTTCTTCGGTGCCGCCCGATAAGGACGGTGACCCGGTGCTTGATGTTCACGGCCAAAATCTGGCGGCGGCGCAGGATTTGCGCTGGCTGGGTTATCTCTCCACCACCGGGGTTTACGGCGACCGCAAGGGGGGCTGGGTGGACGAAGAATCAAAGCTCAGTCCGGCCGGTCAACGCGGCGAACGGCGGTGCGCGGCAGAGGCCGCATGGCTCACCCTGAGGCGCGATTTTGCTCAGGCTGTGCATATCTTCCGCTTAGCTGGAATTTACGGCCCTGGGCGTAGCGCGCTCGATACGGTGCGTGGCGGCAAGGCGAAAAGGATCGTCAAGCCGGGTCAGGTCTTTTCCCGCATCCATGTGGCCGATA
>JABJES010000088.1 GCA_018663165.1 Rhodospirillaceae bacterium | reverse complement strand
TGTGATCATCTTGTCGTCATCGACCACAATCACCAGTCAGAACCAAAGGTCGCGGGAACCTATCGCCTGCTCAGGGAAACCATCGCACGGCGCCGCAGGGGGTTTTATAGCGAAACCGAATATGACCTGACGGTGCTGAAAATGTTTCCAGGAAATATTCTTGAACTGGGACGATCCTGCGTCCATCCAGATTACCGGGGGCGGGCAGTCATGTCCCTGCTCTGGCGGGGAATCGCCGACTATGTGCAAAGGCACGGGATCGATCTGATGTTCGGCTGCGCCAGTTTTTCCGGCAGTGACATTTCGGCTTTTTCTTCAGCCCTTTCTCTTCTTCATTACCAGCATCGCGCCCCTGCCCTTTGGCGGCCCATAGCATCACAAGGTCGCTATATTTCAATGGATATCATCCCCGAGGACGAGATCGAAATCCGACAGGCCTGGCGGGAAATGCCGCCCCTGATCAAGGGTTACCTCAGGGCCGGCGGCATGGTGGGCGATGGCGCAGTGATCGACACTGATTTCAACACTATCGATATCTGTCTCCTGTTACCGATACAATCAATCACAGAAAAATACCGCCGCCATTACCTTGGTGAAAAAGAAACGGTCCAGGAAATGGCCGTATAAAAAACAGACCCAAAATCCTCTTCTCAAGCTATTACTCACCATAAAAACCGTTTAGAGTGACGGCGTTGAACAAGGGGGGCCAGATGAACGAAGGTGTTACGACCACGGGCAGCCATATGCGATGGCATTCTCGGCCTGGTCAAGGCCGATCACCATGATGTCCTCGGAGGTGTCAATATCGTTAAAGAACTGCTGGTCGTAGGCGACGACCCCCTCTGATGTGGCGTCCGTCATTTTTTTCTGGCCCCAATGTTCATAGAGCTCGTCCATTGAAAGGTCGTGCTTGAGGATTGCCGCGTTGACGCCGTAGGAACAGCCCAAATCCAGAATATGGAGCGTCTCGCGCTGGTGTTGCTGTAAGTGGCCGATCAGTTTCTGGAAGATGGGTTTGGCGGTATCGGGTATTGCGTAATCGAGCTTGTTTAGCTCATGAAAATAAGCCCTTGGGTCGGACTGATTATAAATATGATCCATGTCGGCTTTGGCTTCATTTATGTCCTCAAAGGCGGTATCAGCTAACATATACTCTTTCCTCGGTGACGCTTTAAGCACGCCACGATTTAAACCCTGTGCAGAATAAAAAATATTTAGGCCGGAACGTGGCGCATGAAACACAACACCAACGCTTCAGAACGCAAGTGTGATGCGGATCAAAGATTATTCATTGTGTTGTCTTGATTTTATGAACTTAACACGGCTGCCCGTAATTTGGAACCGCAGTGCGAAATTGTCGGTGGAGTACGGCTATGGAATGTCTCTTCCTGGCTGAAAGCAGACAAATGCCTAATATTTAGGGCCGAAAACCATCTAAACAGGACAGATCGAGCACAAAAGTGCATCCCGCTTTTCATCAAGCTGAATTATCGTTTTATATCAAGGTGGTAAATGGTGCCCAGGGGCGGATTTGAACCACCGACACGCGGATTTTCAGTCCGCTGCTCTACCAACTGAGCTACCTGGGCATACGCTGTAAATAAGCGCGAGGCCGCTTATAGGCAATATCCAGAGCCCTGTCCAGAACCCCGGATAGAGAAAATTAGATCTCTTGCGGACCGCCGTCGTCGCCGCTTTCCTCAGTTTCGGGCGTTTCTTCGGTGGCAACGGCATAAGACCCCTTAAACCAGCGGCCAAGATCAACATCCTTACACCGGGGCGAACAAAAGGGACGATATTCCTGGTCCCTCGCGGCACCGCAATTTGGGCATTTTCCGCCCTTGGCGCCTTTCGTATCGCCCTTTTCCTTGTTCTCGCCCATTTGCCCTCAGGACTCCAGGATGCCGATTTCAATGCGTTCAGGCGCAAAATCCACAGCCCCCTTTCCAGCCCCCTTCAAGGTCACCTTGCGGCCGATCATTTCTTCAACAGCCTTCAGATCACCCCGCGCCACCCCTTCAAGCTGATTAATCACGTCTACGGCCGCAGTAAGGCTTACCGCCCCGGCAGGGCGCAGGCGTCCTTCGTGCAAAAGCCCCCGCAAGGCTTCATAGGCAAGGCTTAAGGGCGCTTTTACGCGCCCCCCACCGCCACATAGAGGGCAAGGGCCGAACAGCACATGGGAAAGCGGTGCATGGGAACGGCTGCGGGTGATTTCCAGCAATCCGGTCCGGGTCAGCCCGTGAATCTGGGCCGAGGACGGATCCCCCGAAAAGGCCGCGCCAAAGGCGTCAACAACCCGTCGCCGGTCGGTGTTTTCTTCCATACGGATCAGATCAACGATGATGAGGCCGGAAAGATTGCGCAAACGGATTTGACGGGCGATTTCATCAGCCGCTTCAAGATTAACCGCCAGATGTATTTCACCTGCCTGGCGCTTGGCGGTATGGCGGGCGGTGTTGACGTCG
>JABJES010000053.1 GCA_018663165.1 Rhodospirillaceae bacterium | reverse complement strand
GCCTACTTTGTCGGCGCGACGATGGTGATCGCGGTACCCACGGGTGTGAAGATATTTAGTTGGCTTGCCACCATGTGGGGAGGGTCAATTACGTATAAGACACCGATGCTGTTCGCCTTGGGGATGATCTTCCTGTTTACCGTCGGCGGTGTTACCGGTGTTGTTCTGGCCAATGCGGGCATGGATATCGCCCTCCATGATACGTATTACGTGGTTGGCCATTTCCATTACACCATGTCCATGGGGGCGCTGTTCTCCATCTTTGCCGGCTTCTATTACTGGATTGGCAAGATGAGTGGTCACCAATATCCCGAAAAACTGGGCCAGGCTCATTTCTGGGTGACGTTTATCGGGGTCAATCTGACCTTCTTCCCGATGCATTTCTCTGGTCTTTCGGGGATGCCGCGGCGTATCCCTGATTATCCGGACGCCTTTGCCGGCTGGAACATGATTTCAAGCATCGGGGCTTATGTTTCGGCCTTTGGTGCCCTGTTGTTCCTGTATGTCGTCTACAAGACGTTCACCTCGAAGGAAAAGGTTGCGGATAATTACTGGGGCGAAGGGGCTAACACTCTCGAGTGGACCTTAAGCTCACCGCCACCGTTTCATTGTTATGAGGAACTGCCGAAGTTCAAGTAAGGACTTTGGTAGCGCGCTTAAGACAGGGCAGGAGGACTTGATGTCCCAGACCTCGGTCAATATGGCAAATTCCCAGTCGGAGGCCGTCCATGAGGACGGTCCCCGGCTCGGGGATTTTGTTGTCCTGCTCAAGCCGCGGGTGATGTCGCTTGTCGTCTTCACCGGCTTTGCCGGTCTATATCTTGCCCCGGGCCATATGCATCCTGTGTTGGCCGCTATCGCCATTCTCTGTATCGCCATCGGGGCCGGGGCGTCCGGCGCCATCAACATGTGGTACGACCGTGATATTGACGCTCATATGTCACGGACCATGAACCGCCCTTTGCCTAAACACCGTATGGACCCGGCTACAGCGCTGGGCTTTGGCGTTGTGCTTTCAGTGGGTTCGGTGGCCATAATGGGGCTGGCGGTGAATTACGTGGCGGCGGCGCTTTTGGCGCTGACCATCTGTTTTTATGTTTTCATCTATACCATCTGGCTCAAGCGCCGGACGCCGCAGAATATCGTTATTGGCGGCGCGTCGGGGGCTTTCCCGCCGATGATCGGCTGGGCGGCGGTGACTGGCGATGTTTCACTGGCGTCTCTGTCTCTGTTCGCCATCATCTTCATGTGGACTCCGCCCCATTTCTGGGCGCTCTCTCTTTATCGCTGTGGCGATTACGCCAAGGCCGGTGTGCCGATGATGCCGGTCGTCGCCGGGGACAAGGAAACCCGTCGGCTTATTATGCTCTACACGGTTCTGCTGGTACCGGTAACGCTTTCACCTTATTTCCTCGGCTTTGTCGGCGCTCTGTATGGGATCAGCGCGGCACTTCTCGGGATGGTCTTCCTGTGGCAGGCCTGGCGGGTCAATGTCGATCATAATGATGCCAGTGCGCGCCGTATGTTCGGCTTCTCCATTCTTTATCTTTTCCTCCTCTTCGTAATTATGATCGTTGATGCAACGTTGATGGTGGGGGGATGAAATGGCAAAGGCGTTGGTTATGGCTGATCTGAACAAACGGCGCCGGGCGCGTAATCTCGCTTTGGGCGGCGTTCTGCTTGCCCTTGTCGTTCTTTTTTACCTGATCACCATCGTGCGGATTGGAGGGCAATGAACATGGTTGCTCCCTCGACCCGAAATCAGGCCCCGCTCGCCAAGCGCAACAAGCGGTTGCTTATGGTGCTTTCCGTTGTTGTTGTTGGCATGGTGGGATTGGCTTTTGCCTCGGTGCCGCTTTATCGTCTTTTCTGTCAGGTTACGGGCTATGGCGGCACGACTCAGACGGCTGTTGCTGCGCCGGGCCAGATTTTTGATCGGGTAATGACCATCCGGTTCAATTCCGACACCAGCTCGAGCCTTCCCTGGGATTTTCATCCCTCCCAGAAGGCCGTTGAGGTTAAAATAGGTGCGCAGGGCCTGGCCTTCTTTGAGGCTCATAATCTGTCTGCCGAAACGGTGACTGGTTCGGCTGTTTTCAATGTTACGCCACTTAAAGCCGGCAAGTATTTCACCAAGGTTGCCTGTTTTTGTTTTGACGAACAGACCCTGGCTCCCGGCCAGTCGGTGGACATGCCTGTTACCTTTTTTGTTGATCCGTTGATCATGGACGATCCTAATATGGGCGAGGTCAAGACGATCACGCTTTCCTACACCTTCTTTCCGGCCGATGCCGGGGAGGAACCAGATCCTTCACGGCAGACCAGCAGCCTGATGCTTCAGGCTGGGTCCGACGTGACGGTTAATTAGTGCGCCTATGGGGGGCGATGCTATGATTTCATCCGTTATTATTAAGAGAGAGTGCGAAGAATGAGCGATCACGCCGCAAAACACCCTTACCACTTGGTCGATCCCAGCCCGTGGCCCGCTTTTGGCGCGCTATCGGCTTTCGTGGCGGCCCTTGGTTTCGTTTGGTTCATGCATGACGAGGGAAGTCTTATTTTCCTCATCGGCATGGCTATGGTTCTGTTTACGATGTTTGCTTGGTGGCGTGATGTCATCAAGGAAGCCGAGGTCGATAAGGCCCATACACCCATTGTCCAGATTGGCCTGCGATACGGCATGGCCTTGTTCATTGCTTCAGAAGTGATGTTCTTCGTTGCCTGGTTCTGGGCCTTCTTTGACGCCAGCATCTTTCCCGGCATGGACAGCCCCGAGCTGATCGCGCGTAGAGAAGTTCTGGGTGGTATCTGGCCGCCGGAGGGAATCAAGACTCTGGAAACCTGGACTTTTCCCTTCCTCAACACGGTCATTCTGCTGACCTCTGGTGCAACCCTGACCTGGGCCCATCACGCCCTGATGAATGGTAATCGCAAAAGTGCGGTTAATGGCCTGATTGTGACGATCCTTCTGGCCATCTGCTTTACCAGTGTTCAGGCTTATGAGTATCACCATGCGAGTTACGCTTTTGATGGTGGGATCTATTCCTCGGTCTTCTACATGGCCACCGGCTTTCACGGCGCCCATGTGATTATCGGAACCTTGTTCCTGATCGTCTGCCTGCTCCGTATGAACAAGGGGCATTTCACCCCGGACCATCATTTTGGTTTTGAGGCGGCGGCCTGGTACTGGCATTTCGTCGATGTGGTCTGGCTGTTCCTTTTCATCTGCATCTACTGGTGGGGCAATATCCCGCATGTGTAGGTCGATGTCGGCATGGAATACATGCCTGACATAAGACGATGAAATCCGTATCACCACTCAAAGCGGGGGCAGCATTACGCTGCCCCCGTTGCGGTGAGGGCAGGCTCTATCAGGGATTTCTCACGGTCGTGGATCGTTGTTCGGTCTGCGATCTTAATCTGGGTGCTAATGACAGCGGCGATGGCCCGGCTGTTTTCGTTATCCTGATCCTCGGTTTTATGGTTGTCGGCCTTGCCGTCTGGGTCGAATTCACGTTCCTGCCGCCGATGTGGGTGCACTGGTTGTTGTGGCCGCCTTTCGTTCTTGGCGGGGCGCTACTTTTATTGCGCTATCTAAAGGCTTATATGATTGCTCTACAGTTTCATCACCGGGAAGAAGATTATGAAGATGTCGAATAAGGGGTTTTATTTTCAGGGGTTTGTTTTTCGCCCCACCTTGTGGCTGACGGTCTTCACGGTGCTTTGCGCCATTTTCATATTTGGCCTCGCCTTCTGGCAGGTTGAGCGCCTGAAATGGAAAGATGCGGCGATCAACGAGCGGGTATCGCGTTCGGAATCAGCCCCCATCCCCCTGCCTTTGGCGGATAGTGACCTGGTGGGTTTTGAATTTAACCGGACGCAGGCAACAGGCGAATTCCTGCATGATGAGGAACTCTATCTCGCCGCGCGCAGTATGCGCGGCAATGTCGGCTATCACGTTGTGACGCCCCTGGTGATGGATGACGGCACGACGATCCTCGTCAACCGGGGCTGGGTGCCAAATGCTCTCCACCTGCCTGAAAACCGCCCTGGGGTTGAGGCGTCGGGCGTGGTGAGTGTCGAGGGCATTATTCGCACCCCCTCCGTCCCTGGTGCCTTTGTGCCCGATAACCGGCCAGATGAGAACTTCTGGCTCTATGTGGATATCCCAGCGATGACGCAGGCAGCAGAGCTTAGCAACGTCCTTCCCTATTACATTGAGGCCGGGGGGCAAGAAAATCCCGGCGGCTATCCCATTGGCGGCCAGTCCCGCATTTATCTGCCCAATGATCATCTGCAATACGCCATTACCTGGTTTGCCCTGGGGCTGATCCTTTTGGTTATCTATGTCATTTACTGCACCACCCGACGGGAGCCGGACGACGACGGACCTTCCTGAGCTGCTGGATCATCAGGAGCATTGAATTCCATGAGCGCCTATCTCCAGCTTGAAGACCGCTTTCGCCGGGCCGCCCTTCTTGGCGATGCCGAGGGCATCCTGCACTGGGATATGTCGACGATGATGCCTGAGGGGTCGGCAAATGGCCGTGGCGAACAGCTCGCCGTTCTTAAGCGCGCCGGCCATGAAATTATCACCGCACCAGAGACTGAAAGTTTGCTCGACGAAGCCGCAGAGGCGACGGCCGGTCTTGATGAGTGGCAGCAGGCGAATTTGGCCGAGATGCGTCGTAACTGGATACACGCCAATGCGGTTCCCGGCGATCTGGTTGAGGCGCTTTCTAAGGCGGCGTCTTCCTGCGAGATGGAATGGCGTCGCGCCCGGGCTGAAAATGATTTTCCCGGTATTCTGCCTTTTCTTGAGACCGTGCTTACGCTCGTCCGTGAGGTCGCCGCAGCCAAGTCGCAAGCTCTTGACTGTTCGCCTTATGACGCCTTGCTTGATGAATACGAGCCCGGTGGGCGGTGCGCCGATATCGACGTTCTCTTCACTGATCTGAGGGCGTTTCTGCCCGGATTCCTCGAACGGGTTCGTCAGCATCAGGCCAGTGAGCCCGAGATTCTGATGCCTGAGGGGCCGTTCCCTGTTGCCGCCCAGCGCGATCTTGGCCTGAAATTGATGGCTGGCGCGGGGTTTGATTTCAATCGCGGGCGGCTTGATATCAGTCTCCACCCCTTTTGCGGCGGTGCGAGCGAAGATGTGCGGATCACCTCGCGATATGACGAGGATGATTTTACTCAAGGCCTAATGGGTGTGATGCACGAGACCGGCCATGCGCTCTACGAATTTGGCCTGCCGGGGGATCGGCGCTATCAGCCGGTTGGCCGGGCGCGCAGTATGAGCCTTCATGAAAGCCAGTCTTTGCTTGTCGAGATGCAGGTTTGCCGTTCTCGCGCCTTTCTTGTCTCTGCCGCACCGTTGATGCGCGCTGCTTTTGCCGCTTCCGGCCCGGCCTGGGAGGTTGATAACCTTTCTCGCCTTTATACCCGTGTGCGCCCCGGTTTTATCCGGGTTGATGCCGATGAGGTGACCTATCCCGCCCATGTGATCCTGCGTTATGATCTGGAACGCGCCATGATCGGTGGCGATCTCTTGCCCGCCGATCTTCCCGGTGCCTGGAATGAGGGCATGCAACGCCTTCTCGGGATTGTTCCAAAAACCGACCGTGAGGGCTGTCTCCAGGACATCCACTGGTTCGACGGTGCCTGGGGCTATTTCCCCACCTATACGTTGGGCGCGATGAGTGCGGCGCAGATCTTCGCCAGTGCCAAGGCATCCGATGCCGGTATCGTTCCGGCAATCGAAAAAGGCGATTTCACGCCCCTGATGGCGTGGCTCAGGGCCAATATTCACAGTAAGGGGTCGCTTCTTTCTGTCCCCGACCTTATGCAATCGGCGACCGGTGCGCCGCTCTCGACAGCGGCCTTCAAGCGCCATTTGGAAGAACGCTATCTCGGCGGCAAGTGTTGATGGCGTCCTTTCCCCGGTTTATGCTTTCTGGGAGGCAAATGAATATGATCTTTCGCACTCTGACAATCGCGCTTGCCGCCCTGCTCCTCTGGGCTGGAACGGCCAGTGCCGAACCTACCCGGTTAACCGTGCGAGTAATGGCCAAGGATGCCAAATTCATCGGCACCTCAATTGGTGGTGCGCGGATCACAATCCGCGACGTTGATACCGGCGAGTTGTTGGCCCAAGGGGTGACAGAAGGCTCGACCGGTAACACAGAAAAACTGGTTGAGGATGATCGGGAAAGAGGCGTGCGCTTGTCGAGCCGGGGATCGGCCGAGTTTACCACCACCCTCGATATTACCGAGCCCCGCCAGGTCGAGATCACCGCTTATGGCCCGCTGGCCCAGCGTCACGCAGCGGCACGGGCCTCTGTCACCCATTGGCTGGTGCCCGGCAAGCATGTCTCGGCGGCCGACGGGGTTATTCTCGAACTTCCTGGTTTTATCGTCGATATTCTCAGCCCGCCGGGGAATGTCACATTGGGTGATCTGCCGGTTGATGTGCCGCTTAAGGTCAATGTGACAATGATGTGCGGTTGCCTGGTTCAGCCCGACGGCTTGTGGGATGCCGATAAATATGAGGTGGTGGCCCTGGTTCGCCGGGACGGGGCCAGTGAGGGGAAATATGCTCTTGAATACGCCGGACGTCCGAGCCAGTTTATGCTTGATATGACGGTCCACAAAACCGGGCTTTACGACGTTATCGTCTATGCCTATGACAGTTTGACCGGCAATACCGGCCTTGATCGGGTGACGTTCCGGGTTACCGAGTAAGGTGGTGGGGCACTTGTCGGTGCCGTCTTGCCTGTCGGTCTCGGCGGGTATAGGTTAGCGAATTATTTTCTCAGCAATTCCAGAGGGTTGCCGTGCAATATATCAGCACTCGGGGGACCGCACCGGCGCTTCCCTTCGATGACGTTCTGCTGACCGGGCTGGCCCGGGATGGCGGCCTCTATGTGCCCGAGATCTGGCCGCGCTTTACCGCCGATGAGATGCATGGGATGGCTGATCTTTCCTATCCAGATCTTGCTGCCCGCATCATTGCGCCTTTTATCGGCGAGACGATTGCGCCGGACGAATGCGCGGCCCTGGTCGCCGATGCTTATGCCGATTTTACCCATGATCCGGTGGCCCCCCTGCGTAAGCTGGGCGAGAACGAATGGCTGTTGGAGCTTTTTCACGGGCCGACTCTGGCTTTTAAGGATTATGCCCTGCAACTGGTTGGTCGTCTGTTTGATGATGTTCTGGCCCGCCGGGGTGAGCGTATTACCATCGTTGGAGCAACCTCTGGCGATACGGGTTCGGCGGCGATTGCCGCCTGTCGCGGCAGCAAGGCGATTGATATTTTCATGCTTCACCCGCAAGGCCGGGTCAGCGAGGTGCAACGCCGTCAGATGACGACGGTTGCAGATGCCAATGTCTTTAACATCGCCATCGAGGGGACGTTCGACGACTGCCAGAATATCGTAAAGGCGCTGTTCAATGATTTGGCGTTCCGTGACGAGGTTCATCTTTCCGCTGTCAATTCCATCAACTGGGCCCGCATTGTTGCTCAGATCGTCTATTATTTTTGGGCGGCCCTACAGGTTGGCGGAACAGATAAGCCGGTTTCGTTTGCGGTTCCAACCGGCAATTTTGGCAATGTGTTTGCAGGATACTGTGCCTACAAAATGGGCCTGCCCATCAAAAAATTGATAGTCGGCGCCAACAGTAACGATATTTTGTCGCGCTTTTTTGACAGTGGTACCATGGAAATGAAAGGCGTTCACCCAACCATAAGCCCCAGCATGGACATTCAAGTTTCCAGCAATTTTGAGCG
>JABJES010000055.1 GCA_018663165.1 Rhodospirillaceae bacterium | reverse complement strand
TATCTTGAAGGCTCCGACCAGCATCGCGGCTGGTTCCATTCTTCGCTGCTCGAATCCTGTGGCACCAGGGGGCGTGCGCCCTATGAGACCGTTCTCACCCATGGCTTCGTGCTCGACGAAAAAAGCCGCAAGATGTCGAAATCTCTGGGTAATGTGACGGCACCCCAAAAGGTGATGGATGATCTGGGCGCCGATATCCTGCGCCTCTGGGTAGCGACATCGGATTACACCGCCGATCTGCGGATCGGGCCTGATATTCTCAAAGCACAGGCCGATTCCTACCGCCGTTTGCGCAATACCCTGCGCTATCTGCTGGGTAATCTTCACGGCTTTGACGAGGCCGAGCGCTTGCCCAAAGCCGATATGCCGGAACTGGAACGCTGGGTTCTGCACAGGCTTTTTGAACTTGATGGGCAAATGCGGGCCTGTCTTGAAAGTCACGATTTTCATGGATTCTATACGTCTCTGCATAATTTCTGCGCCGTCGATCTGTCGGCGTTTTATTTCGATATCCGTAAGGACGTCTTTTATTGTGACGGGGCCGCTTCCCCGCGCCGTCGTGCCGCGCGTACCGTGCTGGCGACGCTTTTTGATTGTTTGACCGCCTGGTTGGCACCGGTTCTCAGCTTTACCGCTGAAGAGGCCTGGCTGGTTCGGGAAGAAGGCGGAGAGCGTGAAGAAAGCGTGCATCTGCGCACCTTCCCGGAAATTCCCGCTGAGTGGGAGGATCCCGCGCTGGCCGAAAAATGGGCCCGTCTGAGAACTCTGCGCCGGGTTGTTACCGGGGCCATTGAGATCGAACGGGCGAACAAAACTATCGGTTCCAGTCTTCAGGCCCATCCACGGGCCTGCGCCCCGGCGGAATACATTGCGGCCATGGAAGGTATCAATGGGGCAGAGATTTCGATTACCTCGGCCTTCGATTTTGTTTCCAAAGGCGAGATTAGCGATGGTTTCCGTCTTGATGATGTGCCCGAGATTGTCGTCGAAATCCGTAAGGCCGAGGGCGGTAAATGTGATCGTTGCTGGAAGGTATTGCCGGAGGTCGTAGAGAGCGGTGACGCAGGTATTTGTAAGCGCTGTTCGGACGTCGTCGATAAACTGCCTCAAGCTATGCCGGTCTCATGACCCGATTTGGCCTGACCTTGGCGGCTGTTGTCCTTCTGCTTGATCAGGTAAGCAAATGGTGGATTCTCGAAATGGTGATGCAGCCACCGCAAATTATTCCCCTGCTGCCTTTTTTCAATCTCGTTCTGGTCAAGAATTTCGGGGTAAGCTTTGGCATGTTTGCGGGCCTCGGCGCGATCTGGCCTCTTGTTGCTATTGCTCTGGTTATTATGGGGGGGCTTACCTACTGGCTGCGGAGTGTCGAAAACCGTCTTTTGGCGACAGGGTTGGGGTTCGTCATCGGTGGTGCTGCGGGCAATGTCATTGACCGGTTTCGCTATGGGGCGGTTATTGATTTTCTTGATTTTCATGCCGCTGGCTGGCACTGGCCCGCCTTTAATCTGGCCGATGCTGCGATTACCGTGGGTGCGGCGATTATTCTGCTTGAGTCCTTTCTCGCCCAGGAAGATCGTGATTCTCAATCCGGGGCTTAACCAAAGCCTTAACCCAGAATAAAAAATAGTGTAGAATGGCCCAATCATGGCGCATGTGAACAAAAAACCATTACAGTCGGCTGTCGGTTCTCTTTCCTTTGTTTTGGCGATGGGGCTATTTGTCTCGGCCTGTGGAGGTGTTACTGACGAGATCGAGGCGGCCCTGGGATGGGAAAAAGGAGCGACGGCGCAGCAACACGAGGTGATGACCAGTCCACCACTGACCCTGCCGCCTGATTACGAACTCCGCCCTCCCGGTGAAGGAGGTGGGCCACCGCCAGGGTTTGAAAATCTTGTACAGCCGGTGACGGCGCAACAGCTTGACCCCAATGCGCCTGCCGTGGCCGGCCAGTATTATCCGGCCGTTCCTGGTCCCTATGCGGCACCAGCGCCCAATGTAAATTATGGTGTGTCGCCGACCGCTTATCCGGTGCCGGGTGCTGCTCCCTGGCCGTCGCCCCCAGCCCAGCAATGGGTTACCCCTTGGCCCCAGAATGCAGGCCAGGCGCAATCGACCTTCAATCAGGCAACTCAGGCCTATCAGTCGGCAAACCAGAAGGCGACGCAGCAAGCCTATCCCCAGGGCTACTATCCCGGTTATCAGCAGCAGCCCTATCCGCAGCAGCCCTATCCACAGGGGTATCAGCCCTATCCGCAAGGCTATCCCCAGCAACCCTATCCGCAGCAACCCTATCCCCAGGGGTATTATCAGGGCTATCCGCAGCAGCCCTATCCGCAAGGCTATCCTCAGGCCAATCCTGTTCAGACATTGGCCACTTCGCCGACGGCCCCGGTTGCTGTTCCGACGGCTCAAGGGGCACCAACCCAGGCCAGCCCGGCCGAGGAATGCAAAAAAATCACGGTTGACGCTTTCGGGAATTACGTCTGCTCTGAATAGGTGGCGCGCTGGTTGCGCCTCTATTGATCGCCGCCTTGTTTTTGCCCAAATGGGAGCTTAAACAACAGGGATCATGCACAGAACATTCCCCATGCCCCAAACTCTTCTTCTCGCTTTCCTGACGCTGATCGGCGTTTCTCTGCCGCTATCAGGCAGCCAGGCGGCGGTTTTCAACCCTGAGACCTTCGAGCTGGAAAACGGCATGCAGGTGGTGGTGATTCCCAATCATCGCGCCCCTGTCGTTACTCATATGGTCTGGTACAAAGTTGGTGCCGCTGACGAGCCTCCGGGCAAGTCCGGCATCGCCCATTTTCTCGAACATCTTATGTTCAAGGGCACCGAGGCAGTGCCCCCTGGTGAATTCTCGAAGATCGTGGCACGCAACGGTGGTCGCGACAACGCCTTTACCAGTCAGGATTACACCGCCTATTTCCAGAGCATTGCCCGGGACAGGCTTGAACAGGTTATGGAGATGGAGGCCGACCGTATGACCGGTCTGCGCCTTACCGATGCAGAGGTTCTGCCGGAACGGGACGTGATTCTCGAAGAACGGCGCAGCCGCACCGACAATGATCCCTCGGCTCTTCTCAGCGAGGGCATGCAGGCGGCGCTTTTTACCAATCATCCCTATGGCACGCCGATCATCGGCTGGGCCCATGAAATGCACAGCCTGACGACCGAAGATGCGTTGGAATTCTATAAACAGCATTATGCCCCCAACAACGCCATTCTGATCGTCTCTGGCGATATCACGGCGAAAGAGCTCCGCCCCTTGGCTGAAAAATACTATGGCGCTATTTCGCCCCGGGACGTGCCGCCCAGAGTGCGCCCCCAGGAACCCTTGCCGATTCTCAAACGTAACGTCGAATATAAAAATGAACGGGTGCGTCAGGCAACCTGGAGCCGCAGCTATCTCGCCCCCAGTTACAACACCGGCGAGGACAGGGAAGCTTATGCGCTTCAGGTGCTCTCGGAACTGCTCGGGGGAAATTCCTCAAGCCGTCTTTATCGTTCCCTTGTCGTTGAAAATCCTCTGGCCTCGTCTGTCGGCACTTATTACGACCCGGACAGTCTCGATAGCGGACAATTCACGGTGTATGGGGTGCCGCGCCAGGGGGTTTCGGTCAATGAGGTAGAGGCGGCGGTCACGGCGGCCTTGCGCCAAATCGTCAATGACGGAGTTGAGGCGGAAGAGGTCGACCTGTCCAAGCGCCGTCTCAAGGCGGCGGCGGTTTACGCCCGCGACAGCTTGTTCAACCCTGGCCGTGTGCTCGGCATGGCGTTGACCACCGGACAAAGTGTCGATGATGTCGAATCCTGGCCAGCGCGTATCGATTCCGTAACGCCCCAAGATGTTGCGAGCGCTGCCCGCAAGGTTCTCGGCAATGGTGCCTATGTGACCGGAATCCTTCTGCCGCCTTCTCCGGCAGCAGATGAGGGCGGGAAAGATGGAAAAGCCGCGGCACCAGTGGAGTCCGGCTCATGAGCAAATTCGTCTGTCGGTCCTTGCGGAATGTCGCCACGGGTTTTTGTGTGGCGCTCGGCATTTCCCTCTTTTCCGGCCCTGTTCAGGCGACGACCATAGAGCGTGTCGTCAGCCCCGGCGGCATTGAGGCCTGGCTGGTCGAGGATCATTCGATTCCAGTGGTTTCTCTTTCCCTTAGTTTCCTCGGTGGCAGCGCCCTTGACCCAGCCGATAAACCGGGCCTGGCGGCCATGGTTTCCAGTCTTATCGATGAAGGGGCGGGCGACCTTGATTCCAAGGCTTTTCAGAAGCGTCTTGCCGATCTCTCGATTAGCCTCAACTTTGAGGTCGATCTGGATGCTTTTTCCGGTCAATTGAAAACGTTGCGTGAAAATACCAAGGAAGCCTTTTCCCTTCTCGCTCTGGCTTTAAACGAGCCCCGTTTTGATTCCGAGCCGATTGAGCGTATTCGCGGCCAGTTCATGACCGGCTTTGCCTTCCGCGATGAAGACCCGGGGGATATCGCCAACCGGGCGTGGTTTGAGGCCGCCTTTCCAGATCACCCCTATGGCCGCACGTCGGGCGGAGAACCCGAGGGAGTAGCGGCGGTTACGGCGGCGGATATGAAAGACTTCATTGCCCGGCGTTTTGGCCGTGACGTTCTTGTTATCGGTGTTGCCGGGGATATCACGGCGGCCGAGCTTGCCCCTCTTCTTGATGCGACTTTTGGTGAATTGCCCTCAAACGCCGCCTCTTTTGAGGTAGCTGAAGCCGAGGCTTCTGCCGGTGGCGTTATTATTATCGAAAAAGACAACCCACAAAGCACGGTCCGTTTTGGCGAGAACGGTATCAAGCGTAATCATCCTGATTTCTTCGCCGCGCGGCTTCTCAACTATGTGCTTGGCGGTGGCGGTTTTAATTCCCGCCTGACCGAAGAGGTCCGCGAGAAAAGAGGACTCGCCTATTCCATCTATTCCTATCTCCAGCCTCAGGCTCATGGGGCGTTGATTTCCGGGGGTGTGGGAACTGAAAACAGCCGGGTGGCTGAAACCATCGACATTATCCGCCAGGAATGGCGGCGTCTGGTCGAAGAGGGGATCAGCGACGAAGAGCTCAAAAACGCCAAGACCTATGTCACCGGCTCCTTTCCCTTGCAATTAACCAGCACCGGCCGGATTGCCCGGATGCTGGTGACGATCCAGTATTTTGACCTCGGCATCGATTATCTTGATCGTCGCGATGGAATCATTAATGCGGTCACTCAAGAGGACGTAAAGCGCGTTGCCCGTCATCTGTTTGACGCGGACGACCTTCTTTTTGTCATTGTTGGACGCCCTGAAGGGATTGAGCAAACACGCCCACCACCGTCCCGTTTCGCCGGTCAGGGCTAAAAACCACCCTTTGTTCCTCAAAGATGCTTGTGGGGTGACGGTTCCGCCTGACAGCCGCCGCGCTTCCTGCTAGTGTCGCGCAAGTTTACCGACGGCTTTCTGACGCGATTTCATGCCCTATCAGCAAATAACAGATCCCTGTTTTACTCAAGCCCTCGACGGCGATGGATTGAGTCGCGAGAGGTTCGAAGCGGCCCTGCGGGAAACCGCTCCCGGTCTTGAGATGCTGCGCGCCGGTATTTCAGACGGAAGCCTGTCGTTTCTCACCCTTCCCGCCCTGCGTGATGACCTTGCCGCTCTTTTCGAAATTGCCGAGCGCTATCGGGGCGCTTTTGAACAAATTGTCGTTCTCGGCACCGGTGGGGCCAGTCTCGGCGGGCGGGCCTTTTGCGCCTTGGCTGAAAATCGCTTTGGCTCAGGCAAAGACGGGCCTTTCCTGTCCTTTATGGACAATATCGATCCCGACGGATATGCCGCCCTTTTCAATCATTTTGATCCGCTCAAAACCGGTTTTCTCGTTATTTCCAAATCGGGGGGGACGGCTGAAACCCTGATCCAGTTCCTGACCTGTTACCAATGGATGGCCTCGGCCCTGGGGGAGGCGGCCGCCGGGCATTTCACTTTAATCGCCGGGCCTGGTGATAATCCTCTGCGCAATGCGGGGACAGTTTTTGGTATTCCCGTTCTCGATCACGATCCTGGGCTTGGCGGGCGGTTTTCGGTTCTCTCTTCGGTCGGAATTCTGCCTGGCATGATTGCCGGTCTCGACCCGGTAGCTTTGAGGCAAGGGGCGGCAGACGCTCTTCTTCCAATCATCGAGGGAAGGGACCCCGCAGATTGTCCGCCGGCAATTGGCGCCGCCCTGTCTTATGCGCTGCATCGGGAACGCGGCCTCGCCATTACGGTAATGATGCCCTATCTCGATCAACTGGTTCCCTTCTCCCAGTGGTTCCAGCAGTTGTGGGCCGAAAGTCTCGGCAAGGATGGCAAAGGGACGAGTCCGGTGAGAGCGCTGGGCACGGTCGATCAACACAGCCAGCTTCAGCTTTTTCTCGATGGTCCCCAAGACAAGATGTTCACCCTGATCACCGCCGATATGGCAGATCGTGGAGAGGCCGTTTCGGATGCGCTTGCCCATAAGGCCGGGATCGACTGGCTGGCTGAAAAACGTATGGGCGATCTGCTTGCCGCGAGCCAAAAAGCGACGACGGAAACCCTGGCGGCAAAGGGCTGCCCGGTGCGGCGAATTGAAATCGGGACCTTGAACGAATACAGCCTCGGGGCACTATTCATGCATTTCATGCTGGAAACCGTTTTGATGGCCCATTTGCTCGGCGTTGATGCCTTCGACCAACCGGCGGTCGAGGAAGGCAAGCGTCTGGCCCGCAAGCTCCTCGCCGGAGAGGGATAGCCAAAGGTGAACGGAAACTCGTGCTTATGACCATCCGTGTGCTTCCAGAAACCCTGATTAATCAAATAGCTGCCGGTGAAGTGGTTGAACGCCCGGCCGCGGCATTGAAGGAGCTGGTGGAAAACAGCATTGATGCCGGGGCAACGCAGATCGACATTACCCTGCGCGATGGCGGTCGCGACCTGATCGCTGTGGCCGATGACGGATGCGGCATGGAGCCCGACGAGATGGCCTTGGCGGTGGTGCGTCATGCCACCTCAAAGCTGCCTGATAGCGATCTTTTCAATATCTCCACTCTGGGTTTTCGCGGCGAGGCCCTTCCTTCCATGGGGGCCGTCGGGCGACTCAGTATTACCAGTCGCGCCCAAGGCGCGGACGAAGCGTGGCAGATTGTCGTTGAGGGCGGGCATAAGGGTGCGGCAATTCCGGCGGCCTTGAACAAGGGCACACGGATTGAGCTGAAGGATCTTTTTTTTGCTACTCCGGCGCGGCTTAAATTTCTCAAGACAGCCCGCACCGAGATCAACCACGCGGTTGATGTGGTCAACCGGCTGGCCATGGCCCATCCCGGCATTTCCTTTACGCTTACCGCCGACAGCCGGTCTCCCCTGCGCTATGATTCTACCCAAGGTGAGCTGCTTGATGCGCGCCTCGCCCGCCTTGCTCAGGTGATGGGGCGGGAATTTGCCGACAATGCGGTGGCTATTGAGGCCGAGCGCGAGGGCTATGTGCTTAGTGGTTATGTCGGTCTGCCGACCCTTAATCGCGGCAACGCCCAAATGCAGTTTTTATTCGTCAACGGACGCCCGGTGCGCGACCGTCTGCTGCTCGGTGCGGTGCGCGGTGCCTATCAGGATTTTCTCGCTCGCGACCGCCACCCTCTCATCGCCCTCTTTCTTGCCGCCCCGCCCCGCGAGGTCGATGTCAATGTGCATCCTGCCAAGACCGAGGTCCGTTTTCGTGATGCCGGTCTGGTCCGTGGGTTGATCGTCGGAGCGATTCGTCACGGTCTGGCCGGGGCCGGCCATCGCGCCGCGACCACCGTTTCCGATGCGGCGCTCGGTGCCATGCACCCGGCTTCCGGCGGTCCCGCCTTGCCCTATTCGCGCGGTGGCGGCGGGGGTGGATCTCGTGGACTTTCCGAGGAAGTGCTGCGCTTTCAGGCCCCTCTTTCCGGTGCCTTTGGGTCCGGGGGCATGCCTCTGCCGGGCCTTGATGCGCCGCCTATGGCGGCGGTGCCGATTTATGATGCCGATGAAGAGGTTCTTGCAGCACCCCTGGGCGCCGCCCGGGGCCAGCTCCATGAAACCTATATCGTCGCCCAGACTGAGGACGGGATCGTTATCGTCGATCAGCACGCCGCTCATGAGCGTCTGGTCTATGAACGGATGAAAGAAGCGCTTGCCGGTGAGGGTGTGAAACGTCAGGTGTTATTGATCCCCGAGGTGATCGAGATGGACGAGGCGGCCTGTGGGCGACTTCTCGCCCAGGCAGATGATTTGGCCGAACTGGGATTGGTGATCGATTCTTTCGGCCCCGGTTCGGTCGCCGTGCGCGAGGTTCCAGCACTTCTCGGGGAAACCGACATTGGCGGGCTGGTTCGTGATCTGGCCGATGAAATTGCCGAGATTGGCGAAGCTCTGGGGCTGAAAGAACGGCTGGAAGAGGTGTGCGGAACCATGGCCTGTCACGGCTCGGTGCGGGCGGGTCGGCGGTTGACCCGCGAGGAAATGAACGCGCTTCTGCGCCAGATGGAAGCCACCCCCCATTCCGGCCAGTGCAATCACGGACGGCCGACCTATGTCGAACTCAAACTGGCCGATATTGAGAAACTGTTCGGGCGTCGCTGAGGGCTTATGGTGAATCAGGCGGGGCTTTCGCGTCATAGCGCAGAAAAGTTATCTTTGCCGCCCCTTCATCCCGCGTTTTCAAAACCGTAAATCCGGCAGGGGGAGTGAAATCATCAGTGCGGCCAGTTTCCACGACGCCGACGGCCCCCTCTTTCAGCCACCCGGATCTGGCAAGCGCGGCCAGAATGGGTTCTGCCAATCCCTCGCCGTAAGGCGGGTCGAGAAAGAAAATATCGCTTGGGGTTTCGCCTAAAGGCGGCATGGTGGCGTCAGCAGAGATGAACTGTGCATGATCCGCCTCGTTAAGATCGCCGGTGTTTTTGCGGGCCAGTTTCAGGGCGCGACGGTCGCGGTCGAGAAAAACAGCCTTTTTTGCCCCCCGCGACAGGGCTTCAAGCCCTAAGGCCCCGGTGCCGCAACAGGCGTCGAGCACCCGCGCGCCGAGAAGTGGTGAGGCACCGCCGTCGCCATAGCCGCTATGGACCAGCATGTTGAAAAGAGTTTCCCGCGCCCGGTCTGATGTCGGCCGGATATCAAAATCGTCAGGGGCGGCGAGCTTGCGCCCGCGATGCTTACCGGCGACGATTCGCATGGGGTTTGGCCCGGTTCTTCTTAGGCCCGCCCGGTTTGGCCCAGTTTTTTTTAGACCCAGCAGATTTAGGTTTCCCGGATTTATCGCCGCTCGGTTTATCGCCGCTGAGTTTGAGCGTGCCCGTCCGAGGCAAGCCCTGCTTGCCACCGCCTGGCTTGGCGCTGCTGGGTTTAGGCCGGCTCTGTTTATAGCCGCCCGGCTTGGCGCCGCCGGTGGTGCCCTGTTTGGTCTTGCCCAATTGTTCCTTCAGCATCTTGCCGGTCACCCGGCGGACCTCGCCGCGCGACAGTTTGCCGAGCTGAAAGGGGCCATAGGCAACCCGGATCAGGCGGTTGACGACGAGGCCCAAATGCTCAAGAACCTTGCGCACTTCGCGGTATTTGCCCTCAGTGAGGGTAACCGACAGCCAGACATTCTCGCTCGCCTTGCCTGCCTCGGCTTTCTTGCCCTTCAGGGCCTCCAGTTCTGCCTCGATGGGGCCGTAACGGACCCCCTCGACGGTGACGCCCTTCTCCAGGGCTTTAAGTCTTGCTGGATCGGGGTGGCCCCAGGCACGGACCCGATAGCGCCGCCGCCAGCCGGTCGATGGCATCTCAAGTTGGCGCGCCAGCTCGCCGTCATTGGTCAGCAGCAATAACCCTTCTGAATTAAAATCGAGCCGCCCAACGGTGATCACCCGGGGCAAATCCTTGGGCAATTGCTCAAACACGGTGGGGCGGCCTTCCGGGTCGCTGTTGGTGGTCATGACACCGGTCGGTTTGTGGTAGAGCCACAATTGGGTTTCCGCGACACCGGGGATCGGCTTGCCGTCGACGGTGATCGTCTCGTCAGCTCCGACGGTGACGGCCGGACTTGTCAGAATTTTTCCGTCAATTGTTACTCTTCCCGCCTCGATCCAGCGTTCGGCCTCGCGGCGCGAGCACAAGCCCGCCCTGGCCAGCCGTTTGGCAATGCGCTCGCCCTTAGTTGTGGCTGTGGCTGTGGGCGGGGGTGTTGATGTACCTGTCATGATGGCTCGCCTGCTGCTGCCACAAGGGCTGTGAAAATCATTTCGTCGCCGGGATCAATTGAATATTCCGGATGCCACTGGACGCCAAGACAAAAGCGCCGGCGCGGGTCCTCTATCCCCTCAATAACACCATCTTCGGCCACGGCATTAACGATGATGCCATCGCCGACATCTTTCACCGCCTGGTGATGGGCGCTGTTGATATTCATGGTCAGGCTGCCGGTGATGCGGTGAAGCAGGGTATCGGGTGTTACCGCCACCCTATGGCCGGGTTCGGTACGCGGGTTGGGCTGTTCGTGGGCCAGCGCATTTTCCACTTCGTCGGGGATATGCTGGATCAGACTGCCGCCGAGCACCACATTGAGAAGCTGTTGGCCGCCGCAGATGCCAAGAACCGGCAGGTCGCGGGCAATGGCCCCTTTGGTGATATCGAACTCAAAACGGGTGCGCCGCTCCTTGGTGGTGATGGTGGGATGGCAGGTCTTGGCGCCAAACAGGGCCGGGTCGATATCAAAAGCGCCACCGGTAACGATAAGTCCGTCGATCCGGGACAGGTAATCTTCCGCCAGATCCGGCTCATGGGGCAGCATCAGGGCAAGCCCACCGGCGCGGGTGACGCTCTCGGCGTAATTCTCACGCAGGGCATACCAGGGCATATTGGAATAGGTGCCGGGCTCTTCCCAGTCCAGGGTAATGCCGATGACCGGTCGTTTGGATGTCGGGTGTTGGGTCATGGCGGGAATGTAGGGCCTCGACGCGCCGCCCGCAACGGCTTGTCGCAAGCGGCTTGACCTTTTTCGCCTGTCGCGGGCACTCTGCCCCCATGTCCGAACATGACCCCAATCTTTTTTCGCCCATGAGCCGCGCCATTGAACTGGCGCGTGAGGCCTATGCCCGTGGCGAGGTGCCGGTGGGCTGCGTCATTGTTGATGGGGAAAGCGGCGAAATGATCGCCGAGGCTTCAAACCGCTGTGAGGAAAGAGGTAATCCGACGGCTCATGCCGAATTGCTGGCGATCACTGCGGCAGCGGAAAAGGCGGGCCAAAAGTCCGGCGGCAGACTGGCCGGAGCCGATCTTTATGTGACCCTTGAGCCCTGTGCCATGTGCGCGGCGGCGATTTCATTCGCCCGTCTGCGCCGGGTCTATTTTGGTGCCTATGATCCCAAGATGGGGGGGGTTGAACACGGGCCAAAATTCTTCACCCAGCCGACTTGTCACCATGGGCCGGAAGTGGTCGGCGGTCTCGACGAAACCATCTGTCGCCAGTTGATGCAGGATTTTTTTAAGGAAAAACGCTAGAGCGCGGCCTATTTCCCGGTCACTCGCCAGTCACTCGCCAGCCGATGTCGCGGCGGCAAAAGCCTTGCGGCCAATCGATCTTGTCCACCGCTTCGTAAGCCCTCGCCTTGGCCTGGATCACATCTGCGCCGAGCGCCGTAACGCCGAGAACCCGGCCGCCACTGGCCAGAACTTTATTGCCGTCCTGTTTGGTCCCGGCGTGAAAGACGTCTACGCCTTCCACCTCATTGGCATCATTCAGGCCTTTGATTTCGCTACCTTTTTTATAGGCTCCGGGATAGCCCTTGGCGGCCATGACGACGCACAGGGCGGCCTCATCCGACCACCGCAAATCAATATGGTCGAGAACCCCGTCATGGGCGGCGATCAGCACGGTGAGTAAATCGGATTTGAGACGCTTCATCAGGGGCTGGCATTCTGGATCGCCGAAACGGATATTGAATTCGAGCAGGGTCGCCACGCCGTCTTCGATCATCAACCCGGCAAACAACACGCCGCGAAAGGGGTGGCCGTCGGCAGCCATGCCCCGGACAGTGGGGAGAATGATCGTCTCCATGACCTGGGCCTCAATCTCAGGCGTCACCACCGGGGCCGGGGAATAGGCCCCCATGCCGCCGGTATTAAGCCCGGTATCGCCTTCGCCGACCCTTTTATGATCCTGGGCCGATGTCAGGGCGAGGGCGTTCTTGCCGTCGACCAGGGCGAAAAAGCTCG
This sequence comes from Rhodospirillaceae bacterium, assembly GCA_018663165.1. Taxonomy (GTDB): domain Bacteria; phylum Pseudomonadota; class Alphaproteobacteria; order UBA11136; family UBA11136; genus JABJES01. Next base: position 4,712 of record JABJES010000055.1, on the reverse strand, counting down.
CTTCCTCGCCGCTGAGAAATTCCTCGATGACGATTTCCGCTCCGGCCTCGCCAAACTGCTTGTCCGCCATCATCGCCTCTACCGCTTCATGGGCCTGGGCCTCGCTTTCGGCGATGATGACCCCCTTGCCGGCGGCCAGACCATCGGTTTTGACGACGATTGGTGCGCCTTTCTCTGTGATGAAGTCGTGGGCGGCGGCGGCGTCGGTAAAGCGCCCATAGGCGGCGGTGGGAATAGTATGGTGGGCGCAGAAATCCTTCATGAAACCTTTTGAGCCTTCAAGGGCGGATGCTGCAGCACTCGGGCCAAAGGCGCGGATTCCGGCCTCTTCCAGGCGATCCACCAGCCCCGCCACCAGGGGTGTCTCGGGGCCGATAACGACGAAATCGACGGCACTCTCTTTGGCCAGGGCGACCAGACCATCAATATCCTCGGCTTTGATTGGAACACAATCGGCAATTCCGGCAATTCCGGCATTGCCCGGTGCACAGATCAACGACGTGCAAAGGGGGGAGGCAGTGATCGCCCAGGCCAGGGCGTGTTCACGGCCGCCAGCACCGACAAGAAGAACCTTCATATTGCGTCCTGTTCTTTACGTTTAATTCCTGTTTTACGCATTTCCAATGCTCTTGTATCATAGCGGCGATTGAAAATGAGCAATACACCTTCAAAAAGCGACAATTCTGATCTCCCGCCCACTGCCGGCGGTAATCTTCCCGAATATTCGGTAAGCGAGATTTCCAATGCCTTGAAGAAAACGGTCGAGACGACCTTTTCCAGGGTCCGGGTGCGCGGCGAGATTTCCGGCTTTAAACGCGCCGCCTCAGGCCATCTCTATATGACATTGAAAGACGAGAACGCGGTTCTCGACGGGGTTTGCTGGCGCGGCTCTGCGGGCAAGCTCGCGACGGTGCCTGAAGACGGATTGGAAGTCATCGTCGAGGGGCGACTGACGACCTATCCGGGACGCTCGAAATACCAGGTCGTCATTGAGACCATGGAGCTGGCCGGTGAGGGGGCGCTGCTTAAGCTTTTGGAAGAGCGCAAGCGCAAGCTGGCGGCTGAAGGCCTGTTTGATCCAGAGGCTAAAAAGGAGTTGCCCTTCCTGCCGGAAGTGATCGGAATCGTTACCTCGCCTACCGGAGCCGTCATTCGCGATATCCTCCACCGTCTCGCCGACCGCTTTCCACGCCATGTATTGCTGTGGCCGGTGCTGGTCCAGGGTGAAACGGCCGCCGAACAGGTGGCGACCGCGATCAAGGGCTTTAACGCCATCACCGGCAAGGGCAAGGTGCCGCGTCCTGATCTCCTGATCATCGCCAGGGGTGGCGGCTCCCTGGAAGACCTTTGGGCCTTTAACGAGGAAGTGGTGGTTCGCGCCGCCGCCGGGTCTGATATTCCGTTGATCTCCGCCATCGGCCATGAGACCGACGTGACCTTGATCGATTTTGCCGCCGACCGGCGCGCGCCAACGCCGAGTGCCGCGGCCGAAATGGCGGTGCCGGTGCGGGTTGATCTGCTCAGTGGAATTATGGAATCGGCTCAGCGCCTGTTTACCGCCACCAACCGCAACTTTATTGAACTTGGCCACCGGATCGAGGGGTTGGGCCGGGGTCTGCCCGAACCCCGGCGCTTGCTGGAAACTGCCGAACAACGTCTCGACGATAAAGGGGGGCAGCTTTCCACCGCCCTTTCCCGTTGCCTTAAGGACGCCGGGGCTGAACTGACGAGACTCTCTTCGGGGCTGCGCGGTCAGACCCTGATTGCCGATTTTGATCGCCGGGGCGAGCGGCTTTCCGATCTCTCCCGGCGTTTTGAGACGGGGACGGGTGCCTTGCTCACAAACCGGGGAACGGAGTTAAAAAGCCTCGCCAAGCTGCTCGAAAGCTTTTCCTATCGCAACGTGCTCAAGCGCGGCTTCACGGTGGTGCGAAACATCGACGGCGTGCCTCTGACAAGTGCTGTTGCCGCCGCGCCGGGCCTCGATGTGATGATCGAGTTTCAGGGTGACGAAAGCCGCGGCGCAAGGATTACGGGCGACGGTGCGCCTAAACTAAAACCAAAAACGGCGAAAAAGACCAAAGCTGAAAAGCCCAAAAATCCTAAAAAGAATAACGGCGAAGATCCTCAGGGAAATCTTCTGTGAGCCGGGTGAGTTTGAGGCTCGGCCTCATTATTCTTTGTCTTTTGGGGGGGCTCCCCGGCGCTGTTTCCCATGCAGGGGAATTGCCCTTCGGCTTGCGTGGCGCGGCCGTTCAGGGCGGTCTTTTGCGCGGCCAGGTGCCGGTGGGGACGAAAGTCTGGCTTGGAGATCAGCCCGTGCGGGTGGGGGAAAATGGCAGTTTTCTGATCGGCCTTTCAAGAAGGGCACAGAGGAGCCTTACCCTTCGCCTTCTTTATCCCGACGGCGAGGTGCGTCAGGAAACCTTTTCCATCACCCAGCGGGACTATGACATTCAGCGTATCGACGGCCTGCCTGCGGGGCAGGTCTCGCCCTCCGACACTGATCTGGCACGGATACGCCGGGACAGCGCGGCGATCAAAAAGGCGCGGCAGGTAAAGACCGACACCCCTCTTTTTGAAGGTGATTTTATCTGGCCGGTGACCGGCATCATCACCGGGGTTTACGGCAGTCAGCGTATTCTCAATGGCGAGGCGCGCTCGCCTCACCTTGGCGCCGATATTGCCGCCGATGAGGGAACGCCGATCCGTGCCCCTGCCGACGGGCGAGTGGTTCTGGCCGATGACGAGATGTTTTTTACCGGAAAGACGCTGCTTATCGACCATGGCCATGGACTGGTCTCGGTCTATGCCCATATGAGCGCCCTGGACGTGGTTGAGGGGGCGTGGGTGGCGAAGGGTGATGTCGTCGGTCGGATCGGTCAGACCGGTCGGGCCACCGGGCCGCATCTTCATTGGGGGGTGCATCTCAATGGCGTCGGCCTCGACCCGGCATTGCTCGCCGGTGATATGCCCTGATTCTCCAGCGGGCCGGAGGTCCGTTGGCAAGCGCGACCGCGCGCCGCGCCTTATGGCGCGAAAGCCAAGGGTGCGGATGCGCCCGCCCGGCGATTGAGGGAATAACTAAATTCTTTAATCCGGCCAGCGCCGGTGGACCCACATCCATTGTTCCGGATGTTCCCGTACCCAACCTTCGATCAATCCGTTAATAGCCGTCATGATGGCTTGGGTATCTTTCTGGCGATCGCCGGTTCGCGGAATATCCAGGGGCGGTGAGAAAATCATCCTGAAATTGGCGCCGCCTGTCCGCACGATGTGCGCCGGCAGGAGATGGCAATCAAACTTCATCGCCAGCTTTGCCGGTGCCGGGGCTGTCATGGCGTCGCGGCCGAAGAAGGGGACCGGAATACCGTCATTCATTTTCTGATCGGCGAGCAGGGCGAGATGGCCACCCTCGCGCAGCACCTCGATTGAGTGGCGTCCACCTTGAGAGCCCTTGGCGGCAAAATCCCGGGTGATGTTGCGCCGGGAATAGCGGATCAGGCCGTCGGTATAGGGATTGTTGGGGGCCCGATAAACCAGAGTCAGGGGGAGGAGGTGCTGAACCCCGCCCATGGCGTTAATTTCCCAGTTACCCAGATGGCCGGAAAAGAAGATGCCGGACTTGTCGCTGTGACGCATGAATTCGACGTTTTCCAGGCCCTTGACGATAATCCGTGGGGTTTTCTCATCCTCTTTAAGGGTGCGGGCATCAACCGTTTTCATGGCGTTAAGATGGGGATATTCGCCCATGACCCGCCCGAGATTATCCCACATGGCGGTAACGATCTCCTCGATCTCCGCTGGGCTTTTATCGGGAAAGGCCCGGGAAAGATTACGCCGTGCCGTTTTTGAACCGCCGAGAAAGGGGCCGATTTTACGTCCCAGCCAACCCCCTGTCCATGAAGCGGCATCAAGGGGCAGAAGTCGAAAGAGGCCAAAGACGATCCAGGCAAGGGCAGCCTCAACGAGATAACAAAGGGTTTTCATTGCCCGGCTCCTGCCTTGGAAACCACACTGTCGAGAAGTGCCGTTAGGGTGGCCTCGTCTTCCCAGGTCAGATCGACCTCAAAGACGGTAACCTTGCCCCGCTGATCGGGGGCCAGGCGCACCACATCCTTGGCAGTGGTGACGGCAATTGCTCCAGCAGCTTCGGCCTTGGCGAGAAGATCGTTAATTTCGCTGTGGGAATAGGGGTGGTGGTCGGCAAACCCAAAGCACGCCATAAGCTGGCAGCCTGCGGCTTCGAGGCTTTTAAAAAATTTTTCCGGCCGACCGATTCCGGCAAAGGCGAGAACGTTTTTGCCTTTGAGCGCCTTGGCATCAAGGTGAGGCGTAAGGCGGGCGGAAAGAAGGGGGACCTGATCGCCGACAAGTCGGGCAATATTCTGGCCGTCCTCACCGATCACGATCACCCCATCGGCGCGGCTAAGTCCGGCCTTGATCGGTTCACGCAATGGTCCTGCGGGCAGCAGGTGGCCGTTCCCGAACCCATAGGCACCGTCGACCACCAGCAGGGACAGATCCTTGGCAAGGGTCGGGTTTTGAAATCCATCATCCATGATCACTATTCCGGCCCCGGAATTTACTGCGGCTATGGCTCCGGCAACCCGGTCGCGGGACACCCAGGTGGGGGCAATACGCGCCAGCAGCAGGGCTTCGTCACCGACTTGTGTGGCGCTGTGTCGATCCGGGTCAACCTTTACCGGGCC
>JABJES010000056.1 GCA_018663165.1 Rhodospirillaceae bacterium | reverse complement strand
GCGGTCAGCGCCATCGAGGGCATCAGCAGCATCATCGACGAGATCAGTACAATCTCGACGTCAATTGCATCGGCTGTTGAGGAACAGAGTGCGGCGACGACCGAAATCTCGCGCAATGTCCAACAGGCGGCGGCGGGCACCCAGGAGGTGACCAGTAACATCAGTGGCGTCAACCAGGCTGCCGGTGAATCGGGCCAGGCCGCTGGTGACGTTCTCAGCGCCACTAAAGAACTCTCAAGCCAGTCTGAGACTTTGCGCAAAGAGGTCGACAGCTTCCTCGACGGAATCAAGAACGCTTAAACCTGTCGAATAACTATCCTGGAAAGGCCCCGAGGGAAAATTGTTCTTCGGGGCTTTTTCTATGGCTCAAGACAAGACCGCAAATCGCGCCCGAGATTTCTCATTAGGGTGAAATAGGCTTGGCGGCCTGGCGTCAGATCAACGCCTAAGGGGTCAAGAGTTGCGGTCTTAACTTCGCTGTCCTCAAGGATGCGCTCTAAAAGGGCGGGGTTGAACTGAGGCTCGCGAAAGAAGCAGGCGATATTTTCATCCTTGATGCGTCGCCGGATTGATAAAACATGGGCCGCGCCCGGCGGTCGGGCAGGGGTCAGGGCGACGATCCCGGCGCGAGTCAGGCCATAGCGGGCTTCAAACGGGCCGTAAGCATCGTGAAAAACGATATAGGGCCGATTACGCACAGGAATGGTTAGGGCTTCGAGCTCCCGGTCCAGGGCCTTAAGGCGTTGCTGCATTTTGGCGGCATTGGCCTGGTAAAGGGCGGCGTTTGTTGGGTCGACCAATGCCAGGGTCCCGGCGATCTTAGCGACCATCTCAGCGGCCTTTATTGGGTCAAGCCAGATGTGGGAATTTTCGTCCCCATGGTCATGCTCATCCCCATGATCGGCTTCGTCCTCCTCCATTTTCCCCTCTGCTTCCTCTTTATCCCCGAGCATTGAGACCACTAAGGCATTTGTGCCCAGGTTTTTTATCGGCCGGGCGAGAAAGGTTTCCAAATCCTCCCCCATCCAGAAAATCACATCGGCCTTGGCCAGAGCTTGAGCCTGAGAAGGGCGCAGGGCCGCCGTATGGGGCGAGGCGGTGGCGGGCAGCAACAGCACTGGCTCGCTTGTTCCTCCTGTGGCCCCCGCCATAACCCCACTAACCAGAGAATGGAGGGGAAGAATGGTGACGACCACCTTGGGCGTTGTCGTCGCGCCATCGCCAGTGTTGGCCGCAGCACTTGATAAGGCTCCGCAAAGGACCAGGAAAATACCGGCAAGGATCGTTGAAATCTGGGGTGTTATTCTCATAATGCTTTGTTATTCAATGAAAAATAATCTATGAAATAAGGTAACATTGGAATGTTATAATATAACAACTTGTCATATGCACGAGAATCAGCAGATGAGCGACACGATTACAGATCAAGCCCTGACAGCCTTTCCTGAAGGCAACCACGATCACCGGGCCTGCATTGATAAGGCCCTTGATCGGGCCGAGGCGATTTGTGCCGAGCGCAAGGTCCGTCTGACCCCTGTTCGAGCAAGGGTGTTGGAGCTTGTCTGGGCGTCCCATGCCCCGGTTGGTGCCTATGGCCTGCTTGATGAGCTGAAAAACGACAAGGCCGGAGCGGCTGCGCCGACGATTTACCGGGCTCTGGAATTTCTGCTCGAACAGGGGCTTATCCACCGCATCGAATCGCTCAATGCCTATGTCGGATGCGATCATCCAGATAGCGGACATAGCGGCCCCATTCTGATCTGTCGGGCCTGTGGTCAGGCCGCCGAAATAGAGGATAATGGTATTGGTGCTGTGATGGCGCGGTGGGCCGGTCATGCGGGGTTTGAGGTTGAAACTCCGGTGATTGAACTCAAAGGCCTGTGCCCGCGCTGTGGCGACGGTGTTTCCGGCGGCGAGTCGTCTGTCCCTGCGTCTGTTCCTGCGCCACATTCGGGCCCAACCCTGATTGAGGCGGTGAATTTGCGGGTCGTCTTGAGCGGGCTGGATATTATCTCCAATGTCTCTTTGAGCGTCCATAAGGGGGAAATAGTCACCATTATCGGTCCCAACGGGGCTGGCAAGACGACTTTGGTGCGCGCCCTGCTCGGCCTGTTGCCGATTAAGGAGGGCCGGGTCTTTCATCCGCTTAGCGACCCGGTAATTGGGTATGTGCCCCAAAAAATTGACATCGACGAGACCTTGCCGCTGACCGTAAAGCGCTTTCTCGATCTTGCCGGACCCCAAGCCTCAAAGAGACGGGAAAAGGTTTTAGCCGAGGTCGGCGCGGCACATCTGGAGGCGCGTCCCCTGCAACGATTATCGGGCGGTGAATTGCGCCGGGTGCTGTTGGCCCGCGCATTGTTGCGCCAACCCGATCTTCTGGTTCTCGATGAGCCGGTTCAGGGCGTCGATGTTATCGGTCAAGCCGAGCTCTACCAGCTCATCTCCCGCCTGCGTGATAATTACGGATGCGGCATTTTGATGGTTTCTCATGATCTCCATGTGGTGATGGCAGCCACTGATCGGGTGGTCTGTCTCAATCATCATGTCTGTTGCCAGGGCCTGCCGGAAACGGTTTCCAAACACCCTGAATATCTTTCCCTGTTCGGTCCCGAAGAGGCCCGCGGCATGGCCGTTTACACTCATCATCATGATCACAGACATGATGACGGGCACGACGAGGGTCACGACCACGAGGATCACGATCATGGATGATCTGGTGTTTCGCGCTCTTCTCGGCGGCGTCGGATTGGCGATGATCGCCGCTCCTTTTGGCGCCTTCGTGGTGTGGCGGCGCATGGCTTATTTCGGCGCCGCACTGGCCCATGCGGCAATCCTTGGTATCGCCCTGGGGTTCCTGTTTGAGATCAATATCACCGTCGCCATTCTCGTCATCTGCGGCCTCAGCGCCCTCACTCTCTCATGGTTTGAGCGCCAACAGGCGCTTTCCAGCGACACCATTCTCGGCATTCTTGCCCATGGCGCTTTGGCGCTCGGTCTGATCGTTATCGCCCTTCAGGACAAGTTGCGGATCGACCTTATGGCCTATCTTTTTGGCGATATTCTGGCCTTGGGGCCAAGTGATATTCTGCTGATCTATGGCGGCGGCGGGGCGGCGCTGGCGATTCTCCTGATAATCTGGCGACCGCTTTTGTCCCTCACCATCCATGCCGATCTGGCCAGGGTCGAGGGGGTCAAGGTTGAGCGCACGCGCCTTGTCTTCATGTTGCTGTTGGCCCTGGTCGTCGGATTGGCGATGAAGATCGTTGGCCTGTTGCTGGTAACGTCGCTGTTTATTATTCCCGCCGCTTGCGCCCGGCGCTTTGCCACAACGCCCGAAGCCATGGCGGCGGTCGGTGCCTTGATCGGCGCTGTTGCTGTTGCTCTTGGATTATGGGCGTCGTTTTACTGGGATCTGCCGTCGGGCCCCGCCATCGTCATGGCGGCGATTGCCTTCTTTATCGTCTCAACGCCGTTTTCCCGCCGTATAGCTTAGGTGGCCGCAAGCCGGGCAAACCCGGCTTCAAGATCGGCGATCAGATCGTCAATATCCTCAAGCCCGGCGTGAAGGCGCAACAATGGCCCGCCCTTTGAGCCCGCCGGTGGCCAAGGCGTTTCCGTACGGCAATATTCGGGTTTGATCGGCAGGATCAGGCTCTCAAAGCCGCCCCAGCTAAAGCCCATGGAGAACAGGTCCATCTCGTCGAGCATGGCGGCAAGGGCGCTGTCCGACACCGGTTTAAGGATCATCGCAAACAGGCCGCAGGTTCCGGTGAAATCCCGCTTCCATAACGGATAGCCGGGATCATTGGGAAGGGCCGGGTGGATGACCCGCTCGACCTCATCGCGACTTTCCAGCCATTTCGCCAGTTGCAATCCGGTTTCCCCATGGCGGGCCAGTCTCACATCAAGGGTGCGCAGGCCCCGCAGGCCGAGATAGCAATCATCGGGGCCGGGGGAATTGCCTAAGGTGACGACGGTGGATTTCAGCTGCTTATAGTGTTTTTCCCGGCAGATGATGATGCCCAGCATGGCGTCCGCATGGCCGACGATATATTTGGTCGCGGCTTCCAGTGAAATATCGATCCCCTTATCGAAGGCCTTGAAGTTAAGCGGCGTGCCCCAGGTGTTGTCGAGCAGGGTGAGAACGCCCTTTGCTTTGGCGGCCGCCACAATCGCCGGCACGTCTTGAACCTCAAAGGTCAGGGACCCTGGCGATTCGAGAAAGATCAGTTTCGTATTATCGCGGATCAATTGAGCAATATCGCCGCCGATCAGAGGGTCGTAATAGGTGGTCTCGATTCCGAACCCTTTAAGCATCTCATCACAGAATTTGCGGGTCGGCTGATAGACCGTATCGACCATCAACACATGGTCACCGCTTTTAAGGAAGGCGGTCAGGGCGCAGGTGATGGCGGCCAGGCCGGAAGAGGTGGCAATGGCCTTGTCGCCGCCGGCAATCTCGGCCACGGCCTCTTCAAAGGCAAAGGTGGTGGGGGTGCCGAAACGGCCGTAATAGACCCCATCGAAAGGCTTTTTGACCGCGTCGTTGAGGTCGGCAAGGGTTTTAAACAGAACCGTTGAGGCGTGATAGACCGGCGGATTGACGATGCCGAAATTGGCGAAGGGATCGCGCCCGGCGGTGGTTACCTGAGTTTTTGGTGCTTTGGGGGCTTTGCCCTTATTGCGGCTCATCCCGGCTCTTTAAATCCTCTCGCCGAAAGTCATGGGGGCGCTCCTAGACGCTTTCTATCGGCAAATCATCACTGCCACCCCATTCGGCCCAGGAACCGTCATAAACGGCGACATTCTTATGGCCGAGGAGATGCAGGCCGAAGGCCAGCACGCAGGCGGTAATGCCCGATCCACAGGTGGTAATGACCGGCTTTTTGAGGTCGATTCCGGCTTGCTCAAATTTTGCCGTCAAATCTGCAGCATTGAGCATCAGCCCGGAATCGGAATCGCTGACCTCGAAATAGGGGAGGTTGAGGCTGCCTGGAATATGCCCTGAGCGGATACCGGAACGGGGGTCGGGTTCCTCGCCGCTAAAGCGTGGTTTGCTGCGCGCGTCGAGCACCTGCGCCTTGCCGCTGTCGATATTGGCCAGCACATGGTCCCGGTCGGTGAGCAGAAAATGATTGAGGCGGGCCGATAAATGGCGTTCCCGGGGGGCGTCTGGATGGGAATCCATGGGCAGGCCTTCGGCCTCCCATTTCGGCAGGCCGCCGTCGAGGATCGCCACGTCTTCATGGCCAAAGACCCGGAACATCCACCACACGCGAGCGGCGCTGAACAGTCCGTGGCGATCATAAATGACGATGCGGATGCCGTCGCCCAGCGCCAGGGCGCGAGCGCGGGCTGACATCTTTTCAGCCTCGGGCAGCATATGGGGCAGGTCGCTTTCGGTATCGCTGATCTCGTTGATATCAAAGAACACGGCACCGGGAATATGGGCCGCGTCGTATTCGGCCCTGGCATCGCGCTCGGAACACGGCATGAACCAGGTGGCGTCAACGACGCGTAGATCCGGGGCACCCAGATTTTCGTTCAGCCACTGGGGGGAAACCAGAGAATCTTTATTTACATATTGCATTAAGGCCACTCTCTAATAGATTGTCGTTTAACTATTTTTTCTCAAGCCACGATGGGGCTGGCAATTCTTTTCCGGCCAAAAAATCCGGGTTGAAAAGCTTGCTCTGATAGCGCGAGCCGCCATCGGCGAGCACCGTAACGATGGTATGCCCCGGTCCCAGTTTTTTGGCAAGCCTGATCGCGCCGGCAACGTTAATTCCAGATGACCCGCCGAGCACCAGTCCCTCGTTTTTGACCAGATCAAAGATCACCGGCAAAGCCTCGCCATCGCTGATCTGCTGGGCCTCGTCGATCGGTGCGCCTTCCAGATTGGCGGTGATCCGCCCCTGGCCAATCCCTTCGGTGATCGAATTACCTTCCGCCTTTAATTCCCCGTGGTCGTAATAATTGAACAGGGCCGATCCCATGGGGTCGGAGAGGACGATCTGGATATCCTTGTTACGCTCTTTTAAGGCCTGACCGACCCCGGCCAGGGTGCCGCCGGTCCCCACAGCACAAGTAAAGGCGTCGATCTTGCCGCCTAATTGCTCCCAGATTTCGCGCCCGGTGCCCTCATAATGGGCCTTGCGGTTATCTGTATTGTCGAACTGGTTGGCCCAGATCGCGCCGTTTTCCTCGCTTCCCGCGATTTCGGCCGCCAACCGCTCGGAATAGCGGATGTAATTCATCGGGTCCTTATAGGGGACGGCCGGGACCAGATGCAGCTCGGCCCCGATCAGGCGCAGCATGTCTTTCTTTTCCTGGCTCTGGGTGTCGGGCATGACGATCACCGAGCGATAGCCGAGCGCATTGCCGACGAGAGTCAGGCCGATGCCCGTATTGCCCGCCGTGCCTTCGACGATTACCCCACCGGGCTTGAGCTCGCCGCGTTTTTCCGCTTCGCGGACAATATAAAGGGCGGTGCGGTCCTTGATCGAGCCGCCGGGGTTAAGGAACTCCGCCTTGCCGAGAATGGTGCAGCCGGTTTCTTCTGAGGCCGCTCGTAGGCGGATCAGGGATGTATTACCAATTGCAGATGTAAAACCATCTAAATATGTCATAAGATTGCTGTGTAATTATGAGTTCGCGCAATCTAGCCTGTAGTATCAGGCAAAGCAAGGCGGGGAATAGGGGATTACACGGCTTGACAGTTTCCTCCCGCCTCCCGATCATCGTCCTTGGTGAAAATTCCGGTCAATTCAGGCAGAGGAGGGTGCCCGCGCCCCATGAAACGGTTGTCGGCCCTCACTCTTGCAGCGCTTTTTCTGTTTTCTCTTCCGTCGGCGCTTAATGCCGCACCCCCGCCTGATGATGTGCTGGTGGTGGCCAAGCGCATCGACGATGTGATCTCCCTGGACCCGGCAGAGGTTTTCGAGTTCTCCGGGGCCGAGATCATCGCCAATATCTATGACCGGCTGGTCGCCTTTGACCCGGAAGACGTAACAAAGCTCTACGGCGGCGCAGCAGAGAGCTGGGAGGTATCGGCGGATGGCCGAATCTTTCGCTTTAAGATGCGCCCTGATATGCGCTTTCATTCCGGCAATCCCGTCACCGCAGAAGACGCCGCCTGGTCCCTGCGCCGGGTGATTATGCTCAATAAATCGCCCTCCTTCATTCTCGGCCAGTTCGGCCTCACTCGTGAAAACGTCGGCGAAAAGATTTATGTCGAAGACGATGACGCAACCCTCGTCATTGAGCTCGACAAACCCTATGCGCCGACCTTCCTGCTTTATTGCCTCACCTCTGGGATAGGCTCGGTGCTTGAGCGCCGGGCCGTGCTGGCCCATGAGCAAGACGGCGATCTGGGCCACAGATGGCTCAAACGCCATTCCGCCGGTTCCGGCCCCTTTGTTCTGAAATCCTGGCGGGCCAATGAATACGCCATTCTTGAGGGCTGGCCGGAATATTGGGGCGGCGCGCCGATTATGCGCCGTCTGGTCTTCCAGCATATTGCCGAACCGGCCACCCAGCGCCTGATGCTGGAAAAGGGCGATGTGGATGTGGCCCGGGATTTGACCCCGGATCAGGCCGACGGGCTTAAAGGTGATCCGGCAATCCGTCTGCGCCATGTGCCCAAGGGGATGATGCTTTATCTCGGCCTCAACCAGAAAAACCCGGTTTTGGCCGACCCAAAGGTTGTCGAGGCGTTTAAATATCTGGTCAATTATCAGGGCATTGCCGACCATATCGTGCGCGACAAGGGGGTGATCCATCAGACCATCATTCCCCGCGGGCTTTTCGGGGCGCTCAATGAGACGCCTTATGGCTTTGATCCGGCCCTGGCCCGCACTCTTTTGGCAGAGGCGGGCTATGGGGATGGGTTTGATCTGACGCTGGATACCCGCCACGGCTCGCCCAATATTGAAATCGCCCAGGCGCTTCAGGCCGGGTTCTCTCAAGCCGGTATCCGGTTAGAGATCCTCACCGGTGACGACAAACAGGTTCTGACCAAATACCGCGCCCGCAATCACGACATCTTTCTCGGCGAATGGGGGATCGATTACCAAGACCCCCATTCCAATGCCGATGCCTTTGCTGCCAATACCGATAATGGCCCAGACGCCATGTTCCGCACTCTGGCCTGGCGCAATAGCTGGACTGATACAGGGCTCACCGCCCTGACAGGTGCCGCTATCCTTGAGGGCGATGCTGCGACCCGTGAGGCCATGTATCACGACATCCAGAGGCGTATGCTGGCGACATCTCCCTTCGTCATCCTCTTTCAGGGGGTTGATCTGGTTGCAGAGGCCGAAGATGTCTCGGGCATCATCTGGGGGCCGAGTTTCGACAGCAATTTCTACCGCTTTGCCACCAAGGACGGAAAAGGGGAGAAACCGTGAGTTTTTCAGTGATCCGCCGGGTTGTCCGGGCCGCTCTTCGCTCGATCACCGCTCTGGGTCTGACCTTTCTCGGTCTGCTGCTGGTCACTTTTTTCATTGGTCGGGTGATCCCGGTCGATCCGGTGCTGGCGGCAAT
>JABJES010000057.1 GCA_018663165.1 Rhodospirillaceae bacterium | reverse complement strand
CATCCTCCCCCGCCTCAAATCCCTGTCGGTTCAGGCCGGTTCAGGCACCCTGTCGGATGCTGATCGTGTCTCGCTTAATGTCGAGTTCAAAGAACTTGCCGCCGAGATCGACCGCATTGCCGCATCGACCCGAATCAACGAACAACCCCTCGACAAAACACTGGCGCTTGATTTCAAGGTCGGCACCGATGGCACCGACGACACCATTTCCATTGCCCTGGATCCGCCGACAACCGCCTCCCTTGGCGTCGCTGGCCTGTCCATCGGCACCCAGGCCGGTGCCGACGCGGCCTCAGCGGATATTTCTGCCGCCATCGATCAGGTGGTCAACCGCCGGGCGCTGATCGGTGCGACCCAGAATCGTCTCTCCTTTGCCGGGGATAACCTTGCCGTAGCAGCCGAGAACAAGGAGGCGGCGCGCAGCAACCTCATCGACCTTGACGTCGCCCACTCATCGACCGAGTTGGCCCTTGCCGAGGCCTTGACCAAGGCCGGGGCTGAGGCCCTTGCCCAGGCCAACAACCAGCCCGGCCAGTTCGTCAAACTGCTGGCTTAAGCATCGCCTGGGGGGGCGGGCCTGACCGTTTATTCTCGGCCATCAAGCGTCATCGCTTTGATCGGCAATCCCGACGATCACATCATCGAGATCATCGGCTCTGACTCCATGGAAAAACCGGCCGCCGCCGATCCGCAGATTGGGTCCATGGGCGCATTTGCCAAAACAAGGCACACCGGCGACCTCAACCGCCATCCCTTCTGATCGACAGCGCGCCTCAATCGCCGGAACCAAAGCATCGCTGCCTCGCTCACCACAGGAAGGCTCTGCCCCTGGACGACGATTAACGCAGACATAGACCCATGTTACAGGCTGTTTTTTGGGCTCTTCCGTGGTCAAGTTCCAACCTTTGTCTTTTTCCAAATATAATTTCTCTCTGTGTTATCTATATGGGAAGACTTCATCAGAAATTACATTTTTTATAAAACAGGGAATTTTCATGTCGGACGTGACCGAGATCTATATCTGCAAGGCGGGACAAAGCCTCAAGGACGGCAGAGTAGAATATAGCGACCAGATCACCGACAAGGGCGCGGCTGAATCCGACGCCAAGCAACGCTGTAAACGCGATGGGTCTATCGCCAAAATCGCCTATTATTCGGTTAACGCCAATGGCGATTTCAAAGTCTTCTTTTCCTATACCAATCCTCAAGCCACAGGCGCGACAGGGCCGGATGGGAACGGCGACAAAACGGCAAAGAAAAAACGTAAAAAAGCAAAGCCAAAGCCTTCGCTTATAACCCGCTTTTTTTCTCTGTTCAGAGCGAAAAAGAAAAAAGCCTGAATCCAGCCAGCCTTAATTCCCGGCTTTCCCCTTTACAATATCTGCGGCCCCCTCAGGCCACCGAATGCTCCCACCCAAACCATGACGTGTAGAGGAAGGTGTTTTTCACCCCACAGGGCGAGGAAACCGAGTTTATCCTGGGTTTATTCTAGTAAAAATTTTAAGAAGGGGAGAAACTCTGAAATAAGTCATTCTAAACAATAGATAAAACTGGGATTTGCAGTCGGCTGGTTCTTTGGTTATACTCCCCGGATTCAGAGGTGATTTCCATTTTCGGAAAGCAGACCATGAAGAACAGCTCCTATCTTGACCGCCCCAAACGCAGCCTTGAAGAGGCCATGGCGGAAAAAAGCGCGCCTCAGTCCCCACAGTTTTCGGCAGCGAATGAGCCGGGCGGCAGTGGGCGACGTAACTCCCTTGCCTACTGGCTGGGCGGTGCGCTCACCCTTGCCTTCTGTTCCTATGTTATCGGCGCTTCCCTTTTCTCTTCCTATGTTGAGGAAGAAACCCTCACGGCCGAGGACTTTCGCCTGCTCAACGATATCGTCCCGGCAGCCGGCGGGGAAACCGGCGCGAACGAAACCGGTGGGAACGAAACCCCCGCACCCTAACCACGCCCACCCACTCTCTTCATTCTAATCAGAAAACAATCCTGTCGCCTTCAGCTGGCGCCAGGCATTTGGTGTTTGACCCCAGCGCCTTCAGAGCCGCCTGGGCAAGGGCGTGTTTGCGCTCAATCGCTGTGTCGTCCTGATCGGGGTCATGGTGGAAAAGATACAGAGTCTCGACCTCGCCACCATGGGCTAGATCAACCACCTGACTGATACAGGAATGGCCCCAACCGACCTTTGCGCCGTAATCCTCGTCGAAATAAGTGCAATCGGCAATCAGCGCATCAGCGCCACGGATAAAATCCTTCAACCGCTCGACATAGTTCGGATTATGGCCCTGCGATCCAGGCAGGAATAACTCATTATCGGTGATGTAACAGATAGAGCGCCCGTGATAATCGACTCGGTAACCAAGGCAATAGCCCGGATGACTAAGCAACATAGTGCTGATCTCTGCGCCGTTGATCCGGATTTTCTCTTCCCTCAGATCATGAAAATAAACCCGGGCGCCGAACTCACGCATGGTAACGGGGAAATACACCCCGTCCATCTGATTTGAGATCAGCTCACGCATGGTGGTGTCACCGTGAGAGGCACCGAATACCTCTACATCATTGCCGGGAATATAAAGCGGCACAAAAAAGGGAAAGGCATTGATATGATCCCAGTGGGGGTGCGAGATAAAAATCTTGGCTGTAAGGCGCTGGACCCCACTCGCCATCAGATGGTTGGACAACTCCTTGATTCCCGAGCCGCAGTCAAAGATGAACCAGTCACCGTTCTG
>JABJES010000060.1 GCA_018663165.1 Rhodospirillaceae bacterium | reverse complement strand
TGATTGACCCGCACCTGAAGAAGCGTTCGCGCCTCACAATCGAGAGTCGTCTCCCAGAGCTGGTCTGGATTCATCTCGCCCAGCCCCTTATAGCGCTGGATCGAAACCCCCTTGCGCCCGAGATCAAGAATAGTTTCGACCAATCCCGTCGGAGCGGAAATAACGGTTTCCTTTTCCTTCGCCTTGAGGGTCGCCGGGTGAGCGTAAAGTGCCTGAAGCTCCGCCGTCATCTCGTCGAGATGCCGGGCCTCGGCACCTTCAACTAGATCAAGTCCGATGACGTATCTCTCGGGCACTCCGCGCAGTTTGCGCGACAGGATGAGGCCCGTTCCTTCCTCAAACAGTCCAACCCATCCGCGGTCGTGAAGCGGTGCCAAAGCATCAAGGCGCTTGGCGATGGCGGCGGCGAGCTCACCGGCATGGGTCGTGTTGGCCAGAATATCGGCATTAAACGCCCCAAGGATAGCCGCCTGTTCAGCCACCCCGGCATGGCCGATGCGACGCGACAGGGGGGCGAGAAGAGTGCGCGCGAACCGCGCCCGCTCGACAACCTCGCGTAAATCGCTACCGGCGCGCTGAGAATTATCGTGGAGCACCAGCACAACTTCATCGATGGCGGTGCCGATAAGATAATCTTCCAATAGGCGGTCGTCTTTGAGATAGACCTGACTGTTGCCCCTTTTCACCCGGTACAAAGGCGGCTGGGCAATATAGAGATACCCTTTTTCGATCAGCTCCGGCATCTGGCGAAAGAAAAAAGTCAGCAGGAGGGTGCGGATATGGCTGCCATCGACATCGGCATCGGTCATGATGATGACTTTATGATAGCGCGCTTTTTCAATATTGAAATCTTCCGACCCAATGCCGGTGCCGAGCGCCGTGATCAGCGTTCCGATCTCGACCGAACTGAGCATCTTGTCAAAACGCGCCCGCTCGACGTTGAGAATTTTTCCCCTCAAGGGCAGGATCGCCTGGGTTTCGCGATTGCGCCCTTGTTTGGCCGAGCCACCGGCGCTATCGCCCTCGACGAGGAATATTTCGCTTTTCGCCGGATCGCGCTCCTGACAATCGGCAAGCTTGCCGGGCAGGGAAGAGATGTCGAGCGCCCCCTTGCGACGGGTAAGGTCGCGGGCCTTGCGGGCGGCCTCGCGGGCGGCGGCGGCCTCGACCACCTTGGCGACGATCTTGCGCCCCTCGGCGGGATGCTCCTCGAACCACTGACCAAGCCGGTCGCCGATGATGCTCTCGACCACCGGGCGCACCTCTGAAGAGACCAGCTTGTCTTTGGTCTGGGATGAAAACTTGGGATCTGGAATCTTGACCGAAAGCACACAGGTCAGGCCTTCGCGCGCGTCATCCCCCGACAGGGCGACCTTTTCCTTCTTCGACAGCCCACTCTGGGTGGCAAAGGTATTGATGGTGCGGGTCAACGCGCCACGGAACCCGGCAAGATGGGTGCCGCCATCACGCTGGGGAATATTATTGGTAAAGCACAGCATCGTCTCGTGATAGCTGTCGGTCCATTGCAGGGCGGCTTCAATCGTCATCCCGTCGCGCTCACCCAGAATGACAATCGTCGGACTGTGCAAGGGCGTCTTGGAACGATCGAGATAGGCAACGAAGGCTTCCAGCCCGCCCTCGTAATGCAGTTCCACGCTCTGGGTCTCTACCCCGCGCTTGTCATGCAGAAAGATCCGCACCCCGGAATTGAGAAAGGCGAGTTCGCGCAGGCGATGCTCTAAGCGGGAAAATTCAAACTCGACATTGGTGAAGGTCGCCGGTGACGGATGAAAAGATATCTCGGTGCCGGTCCGGCCTTCCGACGGCCCTGTCTCGATCAGTCGCGCCACCGCATCACCGTTCTCGAAACGCATGGCATAGGCCTTGCCGTCACGCCAGATCCTGAGCTCAAGAAAATCGGACAGAGCATTCACCACGGAAACGCCGACCCCGTGCAGACCGCCGGAAACCTTATATGAATTCTGGTCGAATTTTCCCCCGGCATGAAGCTGGGTCATGATCACCTCGGCTGCCGAAATCCCCTCCTCAGAGTGGATGTCCACCGGAATTCCGCGACCATTATCGCCGACACTGACCGTCCCATCGGGGTTGAGCGTCACCTCAACCCGGTCGCAATGCCCGGCGAGCGCCTCATCGATGGAATTATCGACCACCTCGTAAACCATGTGATGGAGGCCCGAACCATCGTCGGTGTCACCGATATACATGCCCGGACGCTTACGCACCGCGTCAAGCCCACGCAATACCTTGATCTGGTCAGCGCCGTAATCCGGGGAAGTCTGGTCTTCTTTCTTGTCGCTCATCTTTATAACCGCTCTTTTTAAAATCCTGATTAATCTTTACCGGCCTTTGTTAATCGCCCCGGCCTGGCCGCACACCACCTTCGGCAACACGGAAAAACTGGGCCCTTTGCCCGCATGGCTCAAACATTGACACGTCTGTGCCGGTCATCCAGGCCTGCACGCCGAGCCTTTCGATGCGGTCAAACAGGGCTTGGCGACGGGTAACGTCGAGATGGGCCGCCACTTCGTCAAGCAGCAGCAGGGGTGTGGCCCCGCGCTGTTGCCGAACAAGGGCGCAAAGCGCCAACAGGATCGACACCAACAACGCCTTTTGCTCACCGGTAGAACAATCGGCCGCATTCAAATTCTTGGCCCTGTGATGGACCACCAGATCGCTGCGGTGAGGGCCGTGAGCCGCACCGCCGGTTTCACTGTCACGGGCACGACTTTGCAACAGCGCCGAACGCAAACGGTCTTCCGTCTCCAGGGCCGGCATTGAGGCAAGCCAGGATTCCGCCTCACCCTCAATTAAAAGTGCTGCACCGGGAAACGGCCCGTCGCCCTCGGCACAGGCGGCATCAAGCCGGGTTACCATTTCACAGCGCGCCGCAGCAACGGCCACCCCGTTTGTCACCATCCCCTCTTCCAGGGCCGACAGCCAGACCGGGTCAGCACCACGCACCCCGAACTGGCGCAACAACCGGGCCCGTTCGCGAAGCGCCTTTTCATAAGCCCCAAGCAAGCCGCCATAGCCGGGAATAAAGCCACCGACCATCCGGTCGAGAAAGCGCCGCCGCGATGATGGCGCATCGGCAAACAATCGGTCCATCGCCGGCACCAGCCAGATGACACCGGCAGCCTCGGCAAGCGCCCTCGGCGAGAGCGCCCTTTGGCCGTCGATATGGACCAGACGCCGCCCGGCCCGGACACTTGTTTTTGCCGGGTCTTGCGGGCTTTCGCCCGGCCTGTCATCGCCGTCTTCCGTTTCCTCATCATCCATCGGACCGGCCGACATTGCAGGATCACGCCCGGTACCGACATTCATACTGACCAGCGGCCCATCAAGGGTGGCGGCCACCGACCAGGCGGCACCTGAATGACCATCCCGGCGATCCGGTTCGTCGAGACGAACCCCGCGCAACCCCCGGCCTGGAGCGAGAAAGGACAGGGCCTCAAGAATATTCGTCTTACCGGCGCCATTGGCCCCGGTGAGCACCACCGGGCGGCGATCAAGATTTAGCTTAAGGGTGCCGTAATTGCGAAAATCCGTCAGCATCAAGCGGCTCACGGACCAGGCGGCGGTAGCAGTGGCAGTGGCAGCAAAATCGGGGACCGTCTGCGGAGAGCCGGAAGCCAGCTCTGCTGGAGCTTCGGCAAGAGCGGCGATAGGGCTGCCGCCCGGTTGAATCTTTAGGGCCTCTCTCACACCCGCATCGGCATCAGCACATAAAGGGCGCTGTTGTCCGCAATATCGCGCACGATCGTCGGTGCCGAGGCGTCCGCCAGATCAATGCGCACCGTGCCGCCCTCTATCTGCTGGGTAATATCAAGCAAGTAACGGGAATTGAAACCGATTTCGATGGGATCGGAATCGTATTTCACTTCCAGCTCTTCGGTTGCCGTCCCGTGCTCGGGGCTTGATGCGGTCAGGGTCAAACGCCCCTTGTCGATCTCGACCTTTACCGCCCGGGATTTTTCCGTGGAGATGGTCGATACCCGGTCAACGGCCTCGGCGAAAGCCGCGCAATCAACCTCCATGATCTTGTCGTTGCCTTCTGGAATCACCCGCTGATAGTCGGGAAAGGTGCCGTCCACCAGCTTCGAGGTCAAAACAACATGATCAAAGGCAAATCTGATCCTTGTATCGGAAAGGCTGATGGCAACCGTTTCATCGCTATCCTCAATCAGCTTGTGCAGCTCAGCCACGGCCTTGCGCGGCACGATGACGCCGGGGATGTCTGCGGCACCCTCGGGTTGCGGCATTTCGACCTGGGCCAGACGATGGCCATCAGTGGCAACGATGCGAAGCACCTTGATACCGTCGGATTCTGCGGCATGAAGATATATGCCATTAAGGTAATAACGGGTTTCCTCGGTCGACATGGCAAAGCGGGTGCGCTCAATAAGCGCCCGCAAATCACTGGCCGGCAGGGAGAAGCTATGGGGCAGCTCACCATCGTCGAGAACCGGAAACTCCTCGGTCGGCAGAGAAGACAGGGTGAATTTTGAGCGCCCGGCCTTCAATTCCAGACGCTTGCCCTCGCCCTCGCCTTCAAGTTCGATCTGAGCGCCTTCGGGCAACTTGCGAACGATGTCGTAAAGCGTATGAGCGGGCAGGGTGGTTTCCCCCGGCGCGCCAATCTCGGCCGGCACTTTTTCGAGGATGGCGATATCCATGTCGGTCGCCGCCAGGGACAAGACGTCGCCACGGGCCTCAACAAGCACATTGGACAAGATGGGAATGGTTGTCCGGCGCTCGACAACGCTTTGAACATGGGCCAAGGCCTTTTGGAGCGCCGCGCGTTCGATGGTGAGTTTCATGGCGATTTATGCACTCTGTCTCATGCAAAGCCGACTTTCTCATGCAAACCAGCTTTTGAGAAAGCAGCCTTTTCGTGAAAAAACAGCCCCGCTGAAAAGCGAGGGCACCGCATCGCATCGTTGCTGCCGCAGCCTTGCGGAACCCCCGTGCCATACAGAGGGGAATTATAGCAGACGGAGACGGATTCCGAAGCCTTTTCCGCCCCAAAATCACCGTAAAATCGGGAAAAAGGCCAAGTCCGCGCCAACCCTCGGCAATGGGCGCAAAAGGGGCCCAATAAGAGAC
>JABJES010000124.1 GCA_018663165.1 Rhodospirillaceae bacterium | reverse complement strand
ATGAAAATGGAGAATATCCTGCGCGCCTTGGCCGATGGCGTGGTGGCGACCGTCGATGCAGAACCCGGTGACAGCCTGGTTGTCGATCAGACGATCCTGACCCTGGAATAAAATTGAGGCTTCCATGGCCGCAGCGGTGGAAAAAGCAATCCGGGTCATTGTCGAGGGGCGCGTGCAGGGCGTTTTCTTTCGCGCCTGGACGGTGGATCAGGCAAAAATGCGCGGACTTCGCGGCTGGGTACGTAATCGTCACGATGGCGCGGTAGAGGCTGTTTTCGCCGGTCCGGATTCAGAAGTGATGGACATGCTTTCCGTTTGCAAACAAGGCCCTCTCTTGGCCCAGGTCAAGGGTCTGGATTATTGTGACGTTGATATAGATGAGATCGGCGAGGGGTTCGAACAGCGCGCCTCCGTCTAGGGTCTGTTCCTTCTAATCATCCCTGGTGAATACGGCTTCAAAACCCGTTTGCAAGGCCCGATCAAGTTCGGCCATTGAAACCTTGTGCCCGAGATCTTTGAGAGAGGTTATGCCGTGTTCGGAAATGCCGCAGGGAACGATCCCCCGGTAATGATTGATATCCGGGTCGAGGTTAATGGAAATCCCGTGATAGGTGACGCCCCGGCGAACGCGCACGCCGATGGCGGCAATCTTGTCTTCCCGCTTCAGGCCGCTCTTTGCGTCTTTTCGGTGTACCCAGATGCCGACCCTGCTGGTTCTGCGCTCACCGATCACCTCAAACTGGCCGAGCGTGGTGATGATCCATTCCTCAAGAGAAGCGACGAACTTGCGGATATCGCCGCCGCGTCGTTTCAGATCAACCATCACATAGGCGATGCGCTGGCCCGGCCCGTGATAGGTGTATTGTCCGCCGCGTCCGGCCTTAAAGACGGGTAACAGCCCTGGGTCGAGCAAATCGCTTTCCACAGCACTGGTGCCGGCGGTGTAGAGGGGGGGGTGTTCAAGCAGCCAGACCAACTCGTCGGCACGACCGCCGTGGATGTCGGCGACTCGTTTTTCCATTTCCCGAACCGCATCGGGGTAAGCCACCAGAGCTGTTTCGACACGCCATTCCACGTCTATTTCACCTATTTTAGCTATTTCCGGTCATTTAAGCTTATCGCTGCTTGAACCGGAGCCCAACATTTGCTATTTCCCGCATCTCCTGCTGATTTAGCAAGGGATTTAGTGCGGTCGTGGCGGAATTGGTAGACGCGCATCGTTGAGGTCGATGTCTCTTAACCGAGGTGGAAGTTCGAGTCTTCTCGACCGCACCAAAATCTCTTAAGGCTCGTCGATTTATCGTCGGGTCTTGTTTCATCGCTGTGAAGCAAGGATAATCCAGCGTCTTCAATTTGAAAATATCTCCCGGTCGTGAGGGGAGGAGGGGGCGTGATGACGGCTTTTGATAAAGCACAACAGAACGATACGCCGCCTGTGTCGATTACGGACGAGGACGTCACGGCTGAAGATTTTCTCGTTCTCAGTCCAGATCGGGTGCGTCTGGTTGCCGAGGCCCTTGACGCCAACGATTCCAACGGCGTCTTCGATGTGGTGCGCACCCTCAACAACGCCGATACCGCCGATCTTATTGAGCATCTCAGCGGTGACCACCGCAACGGGCTTATTGATCTCTTGCACGGCAGTCTCAATCCGGAGGTTCTTGCCGAACTGGATGAAACCGTCCGCGAACAGGTCGTCAAACGTCTTGACGCGGAAGAGGTTGCAGCAGCGATCAGCGGGCTTGAATCAGATGATGCTTTGGAGGTTATCGAAGACCTTCATGAAGACATCCAACAGCAGATTCTTCAGGAAATACCAACAGAAGAGCGCGTCATTCTTGAAGACAGTCTTTCCTATCCTGAGGAAAGTGCCGGACGTCTTATGCAGCGCAAGCTGGTTTCCGTGCCCGAGCACTGGACCGTCGGTGAGATCATCGACTTTCTGCGTTCCGAAAAAGACCTTCCTCAGGATTTCTACGATATCTTCATCGTTGATCCAAAACACCAGCCTGTCGGCAGTGTGCCTTTAAGCCGCGTCTTGCGGTCTGAACGCTCCGTTCGGGGCCCGGATATCATGGAAACCCGAATAAAGCCGGTTGAGGCAAATATGGATCAGGAAGAAGTGGCGCGCCTCTTCCGTCGTCACAATCTTATCTCTGCCCCGGTTATTGATCCTGAGAAACGCCTGATCGGCGTTATTACTGTTGATGATGTCGTCGATGTCATTGATGAAGAGGCTGGTGAAGACATCATGCGTTTGGGCGGCGTCAAGGAAGAGGATTTCTACAGTGCGTTTATCGATACAACCCGGTCCAGATTCACCTGGCTGCTGGTTAATCTGGCAACTGCCTTTCTCGCTTCCTTTGTGATTTTTCAGTTTGAAAGCACGATCTCGAAAGTCGTTGCGTTGGCGGTTTTGATGCCGATTGTCGCCTCCATGGGGGGCAATGCCGGCACCCAGACCCTGACCGTCGCCGTGCGGGCGTTGGCCATGAAAGAGCTCAATCCAGCCAATCTCTGGCGGTCCATCGGCAAGGAATTTCTGGTCAGTCTGGTCAATGGCCTGCTTTTCGCCGGTATCACCGGGCTGGTTTGTTGGTGGTGGTTCGACTGGCCAGAAATCGGCTTTATTATTGCCGCCGCCATGATCATCAATATCGTTGTTGCCGGGCTCTCCGGCATGGGCGTTCCGTTGATTCTGGAGCGCCTGAATATTGATCCGGCCATTGCTTCAGGCACTTTTCTCACGACCATTACCGATGTCGTCGGTTTTCTGTCATTTCTTGGCCTTGCCGCCTGGTTTCTCCTCTGAGATGTTCCCTAATCCGCTTTATTTCGGTCTTTTCTGACGCCCCTTAACACAACCTTTACGTTTAAAAAATATGATAACACACCAATAAGAGACAGGTTCTGTTTTGTCGAAAGGGTGTGCAATGGAATGTGATGTTGAGAAATTAGGTGATTTTACAGTGTTCATGCGGGGGCGTTTCACATTTAACGATACCCATCAGTTCACCAAGATTCTTGATGAGATGACTGATTGCGGCTGCAATCGCACAGTCATCGACCTGGAAAAAGTTGATTATATTGATTCAGGTGGGATCGGAATGCTGCTTCATGCTCGCGAAAAGGCTGAAGAAAACGCTATGGACCTGCTTCTGCGTGCGCCTACCGGCCAGGTCGAGCGGATGTTTAAAATGTCAGGATTCAAAGATCTGTTTCAGATCAGCGCCTAGAAGGTCTTGGCGCGACGGATCGTTTTTATTTAATCGAGCTTGCTGATCAGGCTATTTTTTCTTCTTCTTGATCAATTCCGAGATAGATTTTTACAGTTCTGACAAATTCGCGGACATTGATCGGCTTGGCGATGAATTCTGCGCAACCGGCCTCCAGAGAAGCTTTCTCGAAAAATTCCGGCGCATGGGCCGAGGTTGCGATAACCGGAATAGCGCGGATAGAAGAGTCCATTTTCATCCGCTGGGTGAGGGCGATCCCGGAGAGCTTTTCAAGCTCGATATCCATGATAACGAGCGCTGGCTGGTGGATACGGGCCATCTCAAGTCCTCTTTCGCCGTTATGGGTCTCGATGGTGGCGATCCCACTGGCGTTGAGTATATCCCGCAAAAGAATCATGTTCAGCCGGTCGTCTTCAATGATCAGAACGACACCGTTTTTATGATCCAAATGTCCCTGTAGGGGCTTTTTTTCACTCATTCTGTGTTCTTTTCATCCAGAGGGTAGATGGCTTATTGGAACCTTTATAAACTTCAACTCTGAAGAAATGTTTAAGCGCCGGACAAAAGCCCGGTTGGAGAGAACAGGGATAAGAGAAAGGCAGGCGCTTTAGAGTGCAGGATCGGCGGGGGGAAGCGCTTCCGGCAGGGTCGGGGTTTCGGCTCCGCGCGGTGAAATTACCATGTCCACACTGGAACCGATCAGGGTCGAAGGCCTGATCTGGATGGTGGTGATTCGATCTCCCTGGCTATAGGTCAGAATACTGATCTCCGAGCGCACCAGAGCGATTTCCTGCCAGCCAAATTTTGGCAGCTCATTGCGATAGAAATCGAAGACCTCGGTGGTTGAATGATTGCTCGAAAAGGAAAGCCGCCCGATCCAGCCACCCTGAGCGCTGAGAATAAAGGTTCTCTCCAAATCCATCTCGGAAGAGGTGGGGATGGGGACGTCTGAAAACTGACCGAAAGTCGGCTTATCTGGTTCTCCCTCTGCTGGTGGGGGGGCGCTGGTCGCGCTCAGTGGGGCCTTGGGGGTGCAGGCCGCAAGCAACAGGGTGAGGGCGGACAAGATCAGAAAACGGCTACGGCAGCGGTGAACGGCCATGAATATCCCCCTGTTGGACGTTCTGAAAACAGATACATAGGTGAAATAGACGGTGGCACGGCGCTATTCATGCGTCAATAACTCTGATTGCTCTTTTCCCTCTCCAGAAGCAAAGATATGTTCTAATATTGCCGTTATGGTCGGGGGAATATCAGGTAACAATGAAGGGCGCGAGCTTGGCTGGCTCCCGATCTGCTTTTTTGCCGTTCTCGTTGGCGGAGTGAGCGGGTTTGGCGCCTGGCTTTTCCGCCTTCTTATCGGCCTCATCCATAATTTCCTGTTCCTCGGCGAGTTTTCGCTTTTTTACGATGCCAATATCCACACCCCGGCAAGTCCCTGGGGGGCCGGTGTCATCCTGGTGCCGGTCGTCGGTGCGCTCGGGGTTGTCTGGCTGGTTAAAAATTTTGCCCCTGAGGCCAAGGGGCACGGCGTTCCCGAAGTAATGGACGCGATCTATTTCAAGCAGGGGCGAATTCGTCCGGTGGTTGCCGTAGTCAAATCCCTGGCGTCGGCGCTGTCCATCGGCAGTGGCGGCTCGGTCGGCCGTGAGGGGCCGATCATTCAGATTGGCGCTGCTTTCGGCTCAACCCTGGGGCAATTGGTGGTAATGCCGACACACCAGCGCAACCTGCTTATCGCGGCGGGGGCGGGGGCGGGGATTGCCGCCACCTTTAACGTGCCTCTCGGGGGGCTTGTCTTTGCTATTGAACTCCTGATGGTCTCGATCAGCGCCAAGACTATTTTGCCGGTGGCGATCGCGACGGTGACCGGCACCTATTTCAGCCGCATGCTTCTTGGCATGTCGCCGTCTTTCGATATTCCGGCCCTGCAGCTTCCCCCCGTTCATGAAATTTCGCCGCTGGTTCTTATTCTTTTCATCCCTTTCGGGGCGCTTATCGGTCTTATTGCCGTCGTTTTCACCCGTGGTATCTATTGGGCCGAGGACAAGTTCGATTCTCTGCCCGGCGGTTATTACGCCCGTCATGTTCTGGGCATGGTCGGCGTCGGCCTGATTATTTACCTGATGCAGCAATATGCCGGGCATTATTACCTGCAGGGCCTGGGCTATGCGACGATCAACGATCTTCTGCGTTTGACTCTTAATGATCCTTCATTCCTCTTGCTGCTCTTTGCCTT
The DNA here is from genome assembly GCA_018663165.1 of Rhodospirillaceae bacterium. Classification (GTDB taxonomy): domain Bacteria; phylum Pseudomonadota; class Alphaproteobacteria; order UBA11136; family UBA11136; genus JABJES01. Next base: position 763 of record JABJES010000124.1, on the reverse strand, counting down.
AAAGCTGGTGGTCACCTGTCTGACCCTGGGATCGGGGGCCTCGGGCGGTGTTTTTTCGCCCTCTCTCTTCATGGGGGCCACCTTTGGTGCCGCAATGGGGCATCTTCTGCTTCTCGCCTTTCCCGACCTTCCCGTGTCACCAGCACTCTTTGCCGTTGCTGGCATGGCGGGAATGATCGGCGGCACCACGGGGGCGGTGGTGACGGCGATTACGATGATTCTGGAGATGACCCGCGATAATCATGCGGTATTGCCGGTTATTCTCACCGTTGCCATGGCGTACGGTGTGCGTAAGGCCCTGTCCAATGAGAGCATCTATACGTTGAAAATTCTGCGCCGTGGCGAGGTCGTGCCAGAGGGGCTTGAGGCGGCGATAGATTCAGCCCAACGGGCCTGTGACCTTATGGAAACTGATTTTCAAAAACAGAAAGAATCCGCCCAAATCAGTAAAGACGGCGGCTTTCAGACACCGGTTTTGCATGTTCACGAGGGGGCGATCAGGGGGCTTTTCCTGTCCGGTCATGAGCTTTCATATGTTATTGTTTCCCCGCTGACGGGAATGACCGAAACGCTTAAGGTGATGGCGGCGGCCAAAGCCGAGGCGGTGTTGGTCAGCGAACGACCGGAGAGTGGAGGCGCCGGGGATGTCCTGGGTGTCATCACGTCACGTGAGATTGCCCATGCGGCCTGTAAAAAGGCTGTGTTGATCTAGTTTTCACTGAACAGCGGAAGAAACGTTCATGCGCTATTTTCCATTTATTCT
>JABJES010000136.1 GCA_018663165.1 Rhodospirillaceae bacterium | reverse complement strand
GGCCTTTACCGCCATGCGCGCCAGGGGTGCCGACATTACCGACCTGATTATTTTGGTGGTCGCCGCCGATGACGGTATCAAGGCACAGACCCTGGAGGCGCTTTCCCACGCCCAGGCCGCCGGGGTGCCGATGATTATTGCGATTAACAAAATAGACGTGCCGGGTGCCGACCCCAACAGGGTGCGTACCGAGCTGCTGCAACATAATATTGTCGTCGAACAGATGGGCGGCGACGTTCTTGATGTTGAGGTTTCGGCAAAAGAAAAGACCAATCTCGACAAGCTCGAAGAAGCGATCATTCTGCAATCCGAAATTTTGGAATTGAAAGCCAGCCCGGAAGGCAACGCCGAGGGAAGCGTCGTCGAATCGAGGGTGGAAAAGGGCCGTGGCCCTGTCGCCACCGTACTTGTCAGTCGCGGCACTCTGAAGGTTGGCGATATTTTTGTTTCCGGGTCGAAATGGGGCAAGGTTCGCGCCCTTCTCAACGACCACGGTAAGCGCATTACCGATGCTGGCCCCTCGGTTCCGGTTGAAGTTCTGGGGCTGACCGGCACGCCGGATGCCGGCGACGACTTTGTTGTCGTTGAAAGCGAAGGCCGGGCGCGGGAAGTTACAGAATATCGGGAGCGCCAGAAAATTGCCGCTTCTGCTGCCGCAGGTGCCAGGGGCACCATTGAGCAGATGATGTCGAGTGCTGCGGCCGGTGAAATCCATACGGTGCCGGTTGTCATCAAGGCCGACGTTCAGGGTTCGGTCGAGGCGCTTGTCGCCAGCCTGGACAAGCTTGCCACTGACGAGGTTAAGGTGCAGGTGCTGCATTCCGGCGTTGGCGGGATTAACGAGTCCGATGTGACTCTGGCCAATGCCTCGGGCGGGGTGATTATCGGGTTCAATGTGCGGGCCAATCCCCAGGCCCGGGATATGGCGCGACGGGACAAGGTGGAAATTCGTTATTACTCAATTATTTACGACGCCATTAACGAGCTTAAGGCGGCGATGAGCGGGATGCTGGCCCCGACCCTGAAAGAACAGTTCCTCGGTAATGTGGAAATCCGCGAGGTCTTTTCGATCAGCAAGGTCGGCAAGGTCGCCGGTTGTATGGTCGCCGAAGGCATGGTCAAGCGCGGTGCCAAAGTGCGCCTGTTGCGCGACAATGTGGTTGTCCACGAAGGCGAGCTTTCCAGTCTCAAGCGGTTCAAGGACGAGGTTAAGGACGTTAAGGAAGGGTTCGAATGTGGTCTGACATTGGCCAATTACCAGGATATGCAGGTTGGCGATATTGTCGAATGTTTCGAGCTTGAGGAAATAGCGCGCGAACTCTAGGCGCTTGCGCCTGGAGCCCATACCTAAGTTTCAGCCCAATAGCAAAGACCGGATACCAAATTATGGCCCGACATCGGGGTAAATCCCGAAGCCCCCGACAATTGCGCGTCGGCGAGGAATTACGCCATATCCTGGCGGATGTTCTCGAGCGTGGCGATATGCTCGATCCTGATCTGCGGAATGTTAAGGTGACCGTTACCGAGGTTCGGGTCAGCCCTGATCTGAAGAACGCCACTGCCTTTATCGTGCCCCTCGGCGGTGCGCCGGATCCGGCCGCATCCCAGGCTTTGCTGGAGGCGTTTACCCGCGCCGCGCCCTTTTTCCGCCGCCATGTCGCCAAAGTGGCGCAATTGAGATTCACCCCGAAAATCGGCTTTCGCGTCGATGCGTCCTTTGATGCTGGCGGCCGTATTGACGCCTTGCTGCGTGAGCCGGATATTGCCCGTGATCTTGGCCCGATCATTGATGAGGAAGAGCCAAAAGTCGGGGATGAGGTGCCACGTGCGGAAAACAGCGATCAGACGGAAAGTGATGGCTAGGAAACGGCGCGGCAAGCCGATTAACGGCTGGTTGATTATTGATAAACCCTTAGGGTTGACGTCTTCCCGCGTCGTCGGTCTGGTCAAGCACTCCCTTGATGCGGCCAAGGCCGGACACGGCGGCACGCTCGATCCTTTGGCCACCGGAATCCTCCCCATTGCGCTGGGCGAGGCGACGAAAACCGTTTCCTATGTGATGGATGGGTATAAGGAATATACGTTCACTGTGGCCTGGGGAGAATCCCGGGATAGCGACGATCTGGAAGGCGCTGTGACCGGTACCAGTCCGGCTCGGCCAGAAAAAACGCAGATATTAGAGGCACTTAAAGAATTCGTTGGGGAAATTGAACAAATTCCGCCAGCCTATTCAGCGATTAAAGTTGAGGGGCGCCGGGCGTATGATCTCGCCCGCGCCGGAGAGGATGTGGCGCTCAAGTCGCGGTTGGTTTTCGTCGAAAACATCACCCTTTTGACAATTCCTGATTGCGATCACGCAACATTTAGCGTCATTTGTGGAAAAGGCACCTACATACGCAGTATTGCGCGGGATTTAGCCCAACATATGGGGTGTCTTGGCCATGTCAGCGCCCTGCGCCGGACCAGGGTTGGCCCATTTACTGAAAAACAGGCGATTTCGGTAGATTCTCTGGAGTCTCTGGGGCATAGTGCCGCGCTCGCGGAGCATCTGCTCGCGGTTGAGACCGTGCTGGACGACATCCCGGCGCTGGCCTTGAACGCAGATTTAGCAGGAGCGCTTCGCAACGGACAGGACGTCGCTCTGTTCAAGGCAACCTATCTGGGAACAAAAACGGCGGCGGGTTATCAAGACCCGTCTCCAGAGTTGCCCGAAAATGTGGTTGCCGGTCGATCCCCGGTTCTTGCCCTCTCTGGCGGGCGACCGGTCGCAATCGTCCGATGTGAACAAGGGCGGATCAAGCCGGTCCGGGTGTTTAAACTGTAACCGAAAAGGAAACGCACGATGTCGATTACCGCAGAGCGCAAACAAGCGCTCATTAAAGACTATGCTGCTGCTACCGGAGATACCGGTTCTCCCGACGTTCAGGTCGCCATCCTCTCCGAGCGAATCAAAAATCTCACCGAGCATCTGCAAACCCACAAGAAAGATCACCACTCACGCCGTGGATTGCTGATCATGGTCGGTAAACGCCGCCGTCTGCTTGATTATCTCAAAAGCAGGAACGACGAGCGTTATCTGGCTCTGATCGAGCGTCTCGGCCTGCGCCGCTAGGCACCAAGAAGGCTGCCAAAAGCGGTGGCCGGAAACGGATATCCTCTTTTAAGGCCGGGCGAAGATGCCGGGTTATCAGGAAAAATCCGCACGAAGAATTCGGCTCCGGAATTAAGGGCCGTAAAGTTAAGTATTAGGTAGACCGACCATTGGCAGGAGAGGCATTGAAAGCCTCGCGATGGAAATGGAAGTGGGATGCCTGACTGTTTGTTTGAAAATAATGCATGTCCGTATGTTGTTGTAGGCATAGGCATGCTTGTCCGTATTAAGGAAGTAAATGAATGTTTGATGTGACAAAAAAAGAAATTATGTGGGGTGGGCGCAAGCTCGTTCTTGAGACCGGGCGCGTCGCCCGTCAGGCTGATGGCGCCGTTCTCGCCACTTACGGCGAGACCACTGTTTTGTGTACCGTTGTCGGTGAGAGCAAGCCTAGAGCGGGAATCGACTTTTTCCCCTTGGCTGTTCATTACGTGGAAAAGGCCTATGCCGCCGGCAAAATTCCGGGCGGCTTTTTCAAGCGCGAAGCGCGGCCTTCTGAAAAGGAAACTCTGACCTCACGTCTGATCGATCGCCCGATCCGTCCGCTGTTTCATTCGGACTACCAGAACGAGACGCAGGTCATCTGTACCGTTCTTGCCCATGACATGGAAAATGATCCCGATATTGTCGCCATGATCGGCACCTCCGCCGCCCTGACCTTTTCGGGCCTGCCCTTCCTCGGTCCCGTTGCTGGCGCCAGAGTTGGTTATATAGACGGCGAATATGTTCTTAACCCGCTGGTTGACGAGATCGGTTCTTCTGATCTTGACCTGATTGTTGCTGGTACCAATGACGGTGTGTTGATGGTTGAATCCGAAGCCAAGGAGCTTTCGGAAGAAATTATGCTGGGTGCTGTCACCTTTGGTCACGATGAAATGCAGCCGGTGATCGAGATGATCGTTGAGATGGCTGGTGCCTGTGCCAAGAAACCGCGCGAATTGCCGGCGGCTGCTGAGGGCATCGACGCGCTGAAGGCGCGTATCTTTGAGTTGGCCGAGGGGCCTCTGCGCGAAGCTTATGGTGAAACCGTCAAGCAGGCACGTCAGGAAAAAATCTCTGCCGCTAAGCAGGCGGTTATCGTAACGCTGGAAGGCGAAGGGGCGGATGTGGATGCCGCCGGTGGTCTTTTCAAGAGCGTCGAAAAGGAAATCGTTCGCGGCAATATCATTAAAACCGGCCAGCGTATCGATGGTCGCGATACCGCGACTGTGCGACCGATCTCGTGTGAGGTTGGGGTTCTTCCTCGCGCCCATGGTTCGGCGTTGTTTACCCGTGGCGAGACTCAGGCGCTGGTTGTGACCACTCTGGGCACTGGCCAGGATGAGCAGATCATTGATGCTCTTTCCGGTGATTACCGTGAGAATTTTCTTCTGCATTATAATTTCCCACCCTATTCGGTGGGTGAGGCCGGACGCTTTGGCTTTACCAGCCGTCGCGAAGTTGGCCACGGCAAGCTCGCCTGGCGGGCGTTGCGCGCGGCGATTCCGGTCAAGGAAGATTTCCCCTACACCGTCCGTTTGGTGTCAGAGATCACCGAGTCCAACGGCTCGAGTTCCATGGCCACGGTTTGCGGCGGGTCTCTTTCTCTGATGGATGCCGGCGTCAATCTTGTCCGGCCGGTGGCGGGTATCGCCATGGGTCTGATCAAGGAAGGCGACGATTACGCGGTTCTCTCTGATATTCTCGGCGACGAGGATCATCTCGGCGACATGGACTTCAAAGTGGCGGGCACCGAAAAAGGTGTGACCTCCCTGCAGATGGACATCAAGATCACCGGGATTAACAGGGAGATCATGGAAAAGGCCCTCAATCAGGCTCAAGGCGGGCGTCTGCACATTCTCGGTGAGATGAGCAAGGCCCTCGATCATGCCCGCTCCGAGGTCAGTGATCATGCGCCGAGGATTGTTACCCTTTCCGTGCCGCGCGAAAAAATTCGCGATGTTATCGGTACCGGCGGCAAAGTGATCCGTGAAATCTGCGAGGTTTCCGGGGCCAAGGTCGATATTGACGATGATGGCACCATCAAGGTGGCGGCGATTGATTCCGACAGCATCGCCAAGGCGGTCGCAATGATCGAAGGCATTACCGCCGAGCCTGAAGTGGGCAAGATCTATCGCGGCAAGGTGGTTAAAGTTGTAGATTTCGGTGCTTTCGTCAATTTTCTCGGTCCGCGCGATGGCCTGGTTCATATCAGCGAACTGAAGCCCGAGCGGGTCGATAAAGTGACCGATGTTACGAATGAAGGCGAAGAAGTCTGGATCAAGGTGTTGGGCATGGATGACCGCGGTAAGGTTAAGCTCAGCATGAAGGCCGTTAACCAGGAAACAGGCGAAGCCATCGACGGCTGATCCTGGCGTTCTGGGTGGGGAAATTTATTTGCATTTTTCCCTCCAGACGGCCTTAATCCTCTATCGGTTTGATGCGCTTGTCCGCCCTTTTCAGGTCTTTTGAAGGGGGCGGTCAGGTTGCATATAGTGTCGGAACAGCTTGGAGAACGCTTTCGTGAAGTCTCTTAACCCCTTGCTCTTTGGTGGCGTTGAAGTCCTTCCTCTGATTGAGGGAGGAAAGGGGGTCGCTGTGACCAATGGGGCGTCGTCGGGGGCTTGGGCTGCATCTGGGGGGGTGGGCACAATCTCTGCCGTCAACGCCGATGCTTTTGATGACGAAGGCCGTCTTATTCCCCAAATCTATCACGCTAAAAACCGCCGCGAACGGCATCTTGAGCTGATCGAATATGCGGTGCGTGGGGCCATCTATCAGACTCAAATCGCCCATGAGGTGGCCGGTGGCCAGGGCCGATTGCATATCAACGTGCTGTGGGAAATGGGTGGCGCGGAAGAGATTTTGGAAAAGGTGATGGAGGGCACCAAGGGATTGATCCATGGGGTGACCTGTGGTGCCGGGATGCCTTATCGTCTGGCCGAAATCTGCGCCCGCTTCGGGGTTCATTATTACCCGATTATTTCCTCTGGCCGCGCCTTCCGCGCTTTGTGGAAGCGGGCCTATCATAAGTTCAGCGAATTCCTCGGCGCCGTGGTTTATGAAGACCCCTGGCGTGCCGGTGGCCATAACGGATTGTCGAATGTCGAAGACCCGCTGGTTCCCGAAGACCCCTATCCCAGGGTTAAGGCCCTGCGCGATATAATGAACGAGGCCGGCCTTCACGATACGCCGATCATTATGGCTGGCGGGGTCTGGTTTATACGCGAATGGGAAAACTGGATCGATAATCCGGAGCTCGGGCCGATCGCTTTTCAGTTTGGCACCCGTCCCCTGCTGACCGAGGAAAGCCCAATACCCGAGGGCTGGAAACAGCGCCTTCTAACCTTGAAGGAAGATGATATATCCCTTCACCGGTTCAGCCCCACCGGATTCTATTCTTCCGCTATCGACAACCGTTTTCTAAAGGATCTCAAAGCGCGGGACGCCCGTCAGGTGGCCTTTACCCAGGAGTTGCTCGGCGAACATGATGCGCCGTTTGACATCGGTGGCGGCAATCGTCCCGTGTTTCTCACCGCTGCCGATAAGGGCCGGGCCATGAAATGGGTGGACGAGGGATACACGACGGCTCTGCGGACGCCTGATCAGACGCTGATTTTTGTTACCCCTGAGAGCGAACGCGAGATTCACCAGGACCAAGTCGATTGCATGGGCTGCTTAAGCTCTTGCAGGTTCAGCAACTGGGCCCAGCAAGCCCCCTGGAACAATGGCAAAAAGGCCGACCCGCGCTCGTTTTGTATTCAAAAAACGCTGCAGAACATTGCCCATGGCGCGGATGTGGATGGGGAGTTGATGTTTGCCGGTCATAACGCCTACCGTTTCGCCGAAGACCCCTTTTACTCCAACGGCTATATTCCCACCGTCAATCAGCTGTTCGAGCGCATCCTGACCGGCGACTAATTTCCCTCTCGCGTTAATATTGAAATTCTCAAGGCTTGTTTGTTTCGACATCGAAACATACCTTGAAGGATGGGCTCGGCGCGGCAAAAAAAGCTTTGACCTGGAACGATTTTAAAATTAGTGTTTTGTTAATAAGTTGTTCCCAGAACGGCTTTTAAATGTGTATATTCGCCTTGCGATGGTGATTTGGATGATAATAGGTTTCTTTTAAACCCAGTTTAAACTGGGTTTAACAAAAAATGGCGGGAGAGGCGATCTATACAATGGATAACAATCAGCAACCCTCGGTGGGCATGCGCCCTTATTCATCCGCTCTTGATCGCTTGAGAGATGTCGGCTTGCGGCCGACGCGCCAACGGCTTGCCCTGGCTAAAATTCTTTTCAGTGGTGACGGCAACCGCCATGTCACCGCAGAAGAATTACATAGTGAGGCGCGCCAGAATGGGGTGTCGGTTTCCCTGGCGACGATCTACAACACCCTGCACCAGTTCACTCAGGCCGGTCTTTTGAACGAAGTTGTGGTTGAGGCCGGGCGCTCTTATTTTGATACCAACACCGAAGAGCATCACCATTTCTTTTTCGAGCGCACCAACCGGTTGCAGGACATCTCTGCCGAGGTTATCTCGGTTAGCAAAATGCCGCCCCCGCCCGAGGGCTCCAAGGTCAAGAGCGTTGATGTTATTATCCGTCTCGACGCCTGAGTAATTCCCTTACAGACAGTTTTCTTTTCATAATAATGTTTTAAGCAAACTGCCTTACAGGGCAGATTAGATTTAGTCTATATCTTGACAAAAACCGGGTTGGAGCGCATAAAGAGCCGCAACTTTTTGTGCCGCCGATCGGGGCATCCAAAGGCTTTGAGGGTGGATCTAGATCCGGCGTTTGAGCCTATCCAATCAAATCTTTTAAACCAATAAAGTGGAGGGAGAACTAATGTCTCTTAAGGGAACCAAGACCGAAGAAAATCTGAAGGCGGCCTTTGCCGGTGAATCCCAGGCCAATCGCCGTTATCTCTATTTTGCCCAGAAGGCCGACGTTGAGGGCTTTAACGACGTCGCCGCTGTTTTCCGTTCAACTGCGGAAGGCGAGACCGGCCATGCCCACGGCCATCTTGAGTTTCTCGAAGAGGTTGGCGACCCGGCCACCGGTGAGCCGATTGGTACCACCGACAAGAACCTCAAGGCGTCGATTGTCGGCGAGACCCATGAATACACCGACATGTATCCCGGCATGGCGAAAAGCGCCCGTGAAGAGGGCTTCGATGAAATTGCCGATTGGTTTGAGACTCTGGCCAAGGCTGAAAAGTCTCATGCCGGTCGCTTCCAGAAGGCTCTTGACGATCTCTAGGCCTTAACATTCAGGCTCAAGGGCCTGACATGTTTCTGTATATCAGACCGGTCGGTGTTCATTTTGGGCCCGGCCGGTCTTTTTTTTAAAGACCGGTGCGTCGAGGGGCTTGGCATTCAGTCACGGTTCAGCCCTCCGGCTTGAAGATAGGGTTTGAAATGACCCGACGAGTGCAGAGAAAATGCAGAGAAAACCCAGGTAAAATCAAGGAGGGTTGAGGTCATGCAAGAAGGTGGATTGGGCGCGCCGACACGCCACCCCATTGTCTGGGAAGACCCGGAATTTACGGATCCGGATCTGATCGATGCCGAGCTGCGCCGGGTCTTCGATATCTGTCATGGTTGTCGCCGTTGTTTCAATTTGTGCGATAGCTTTCCCCGCCTCTTTGATCTTATCGACGAGTCTGATAGCGGTGAATTGGATACGGTGGACAGCAAGGATTTCAAGCCGGTCGTCGATGCCTGCACGCTCTGCGACATGTGCTTTATGGTCAAATGTCCCTACGTTCCGCCCCATGAATTCGATCTCGATTTCCCCCATCTCATGCTGCGCTATCGGGCGATGGAATTTAAACAGGGGAAAACCCCCTTCGTTCATCGCCAGATATGTCAGACCGACCGCAACGCCAAGATCGCCGGGCCGGTGGCCGGGCTGGTCAATTGGGCGACCAAAACCGGTAACGCCCTGACCCGCCGCTTAATGGAAATAATTGCCGGCATTCACCGGGACGCCGATTTGCCAGCCTATCGCCGCCCCACTCTGGTCGAGGAAAAAACCCATCCCCAGGTAAATAAGGATGCCCCCGGACATGGCCGTAAGGTGGCGGTTTTCGCCACCTGTTTTGCTAATTACAACGCCCCCTCAATTGGCGCCGCGGCACTTGAAGTTCTGGCGCTCAACGGAGTCGAGACGGAAATTGTCTATCCCGGCTGTTGTGGCATGCCGCAGTTGGAAGGTGGCGACCTCAAGGCGGTGGCCGATCAGGCCCGCACAATCAGCGCCGCCTTTAAGCAATGGATCGCCAAGGGTTACGGCGTGGTGGCGCTGGTTCCCTCCTGTGCCTTGATGATGAAATTCGAATGGCCGCTGATCCTGCCTGATGATGAGAATGTGAAGGCACTTGCAAAGGCGACCTTCGATATTACCGAATATGTCGTCGGCATTTCACGCAAGGAGGGGTTGGCCCCAGGTATGAGCCCGCTTCCCGGCGGTGTCTCGTTGCATCTTGCCTGTCACGCACGGGCCCAGAATATGGGGCCGATGGGGGCCGAGATGCTGCGGCTCATTCCCGACACTGAAATTGCCGTCATCGAGCGTTGTTCTGGCCATGGCGGTTCGTGGGGGATTTTCACGGAAAATTTCCCAATCGCCCTAAAGGTTGGTAAGCCAGTGGCGCGGAGTGCAAAAAAGAATGAAAAGGCTCATCTTGCTTCGGAATGTCCTCTTGCCGGGGCTCATGTGGTACAGGGCATGGAAAAGCTGGAGGAGAACGGGGCAGAGGTGTCGCCATCCCGCCATCCGATTGAACTTATGGCGCTGGCCTATGGTTGGAACGGGGACTGAATTTTAAATTAAGGAAAAGCGAAGAAAAATGTCTGTTGAAGAGCATAAAATCACCCGCACCGATATTATCGATATGGCGGTCTATGGAGAAGAGCGGCAACAGCGCCGCAGCGAGATATCGCAGATCAAGAAAAACCGCCGGGTCCATGTCGGCCCCGATGCGACGTTCTATTTCGAGAGCTATGACACCATGTGTTACCAGGTTCACGAGATGCTTTATATCGAACGCGGCGGCGAGGGTCAGATCGGCGGTGAGCTTGAGGCCTATAACCCGCTGATCCCTCAGGGAAGCGAGCTGATCGCCACGTTAATGATTGAAATAGAGAACGAAGATCGGCGCCGTGAGACGCTGGCCAAGCTCGGCGGCGTCGAGGAATGCCTGTCGATCAAAATTGACGGGATGATCGTCAAGGCTGTGGCCGAGCGCGACCTTGATCGCACCACGGCTGCGGGCAAGGCGTCCTCGGTGCATTTTGTGCATTTCCCTTTTGGGGGTGAGTCAATTGCTGCTTTTCGTCAGGATGGGGCGGAAGTGATCGTTGCTATCGATCATCCGGCCTATTCTCATATGGCGAAGATGACAGAGGAAACCCGCGCCGCCCTGGTGCAGGATTTTGATTAGGCCGATATTTCCCGGCGGTCTTTATTCGACGGTTTCCTGAGGGTAGACCCCCCAGAATTCAAAACGGCGCAGCCAGCCGCTCTCATCGCCGATCTCAATCAGGCACCAGCCTTCTTCGCATTTTTGCAGGTGACCAAAAACGCCGGGATCGACCAGCGATACCACATCGGCCTGAAGTGAGGGGTCGGCGCGAAGGGTCCTGCGGTCGCCGGCAATGACAAGGGTGCGCTTACCCGACAGCATACTGCGGTGAACCCAGCCCACGGTGTCGCGCCAGTCGCGTACCTTGCGCCAGTTTTCGAACTCGGCGATGACCTCTACCGGCACTCCCTTGCGGATATAGATCCATTCGACCGGATATCTGACACCCGGTCCGGTGCGTAGATTGACCTCGGAAGCGCGGAGCGAAACAAAGCGTGGGATGGGAAGGGTTTTCTGGGCCCACAGATCCGCTGGCACCATGGTGCAAAGAAGAACGAGAGCAGTTATAAAAAGACCCATTGATCGGGTAAAAAACCGGAATCTGGTCTTTGGGAGGAAGGAGAGCAAGTGCATGGCGTTATTTATTCGCCTCAACCCTCTCTTGGCAAAGAATTTCCGCAAAAAATGCAATAAAATTAATCCAGGCGTTTGTCGGTGCCCTTGTTTTCCGCACATTTACTGGACAAGCCCACCTCATCTTGTTATGGCCCTGTGGAGATAAAGACATGGTGCCGCCTCGCCCCGCCATGGGGGGCGTGCGAAAAGCAGAATGCGGCCCGACATTTTCATTCGGAGGAATTTTATGGCGAAGAAGAAACCGGTTGTAATTGTCACGCGCAAGCTCCCCGATCCGATAGAGACCCGGATGATGGAGCTCTTCGATGCGCGGCTCAACCGCGACGATGCCCCAATGTCTCAGGCTGATCTGATCGCGGCGGCCAAGGAGGCCGACGTTCTGGTGCCGACGGTGACAGACCGCATCGATTCTTCTGTTCTCTCTCAAGCCGGTCCTAATCTCCGTCTGGTCGCCAATTTTGGCACCGGCGTTGATCATATCGACCTCAGCACGGCGCGGGCCCGTGGCGTTACCGTGACCAATACGCCGGGGGTTTTGACCGAAGACACTGCTGATATGACCATGGCTCTGATGTTGGCCCTGCCGCGCCGTCTGGTTGAAGGCGAGAAACGGGTGCGCTCCGGGGATTGGAAGGGCTGGAGCCCGACCGCCATGCTTGGCCACCGTATCTGGGGCAAGCGTCTGGGTATTATCGGCATGGGCCGGATCGGCACTGCAGTGGCGCGCCGGGCGCGTGGGTTTGGTCTCGCCATCCATTATCACAACCGGCGGCGCATCGATTCAAAGATTGAAAAAGAACTTGAAGCCACCTATTGGGAAAGCCTCGATCAGATGCTGGCCCATGTTGATATTGTTTCCATTAACTGTCCCCATACGCCGGCGACCTTCCATCTGCTTTCGGCCCGGCGTCTGAAATTGATGCATAAGGACAGCTATATCGTCAACACGTCCCGTGGTGAGGTGGTGGACGAAAACGCGCTTACCCGTCTGCTTGCGGCTGGCGAAATCGCCGGTGCCGGGCTCGATGTTTTCGAGCACGAACCCGCTGTTAATCCAAAACTGCTGGAGCTTGATAACGTGGTGCTCTTGCCTCATATGGGCTCGGCGACAATCGAGGGCCGCGTTGATATGGGCGAAAAGGTGATTATCAACATCAAGACTTTCGCCGACGGACACAACCCCCCCGACCGGGTTATCGAAACCATGTTCTAGAACCGCTGCCGCCACTTGCGGTGACCGGGTTCAGATAAAAATAATGCGGCCGTTTTCATTGGTCTCGCTGAGGAAGCTGACCATGCCGCCGGTTTTGATGGCGATGTCGGCGCGTCTTGGCGCGTCTTCCAAGTCGATCGCCCGCAACCCCATCTCGCAGACCATAAAGGTGACGCCGAGATCGTTGCTGGCGGTCAGCAATTCCTCAAATCCGGCAATTCCGCGCTTGATATATTCCGCATCGATTTCCATCGCTTTCCGGTCGTCTTGACCTCCCAAGCCGTGCCAGCCGGGGGTGCCATTGCTGTCTTTTTCGAGCAGGGCACGGGTTGCCTGATGGGTAAAAAACAGGGTGGCGGGACGGTTGGTGGCGGCTGCTGCGCTCGCCGTCACCAGGGCGTAATGAACCCGCTCGAAATCGCCTGAAAAGACGATCAGGGCGATGCCTGTCTTTTTTGCTGTCTTGTTTTCGGCTTTGTTCATGTCTCGCTCTTTTTGTGGTGGCCGAGGTCGTGCCAGCGCGGGGTCTCTCCGCACAGGGGGCAGGCCGGGTCTGCCTTGACGTTGATGGTCTGAAAGCTCGCGCCCAGGGCATCATAGAGCATCAGTCGTCCTGATAGCCCCTCGCCGATG
>JABJES010000061.1 GCA_018663165.1 Rhodospirillaceae bacterium | reverse complement strand
TGCCGCCATTGATGGACTGGAGGCTAAAGGAGCGAAGGTTATTTTGATCGATGCTCAGGGGGATCATCTGACAAGCGTTTCCAAGGCCGTCGCAGACAGGGATATCCTGCTTCTCAACGTTTCGGCATATGAAAATAATCTGCGCAATGCCGATTGCCGGGAAAACCTTTTTCACACCATTCCCAGCAGCGCCATGCTGATGGATGGGTTGGCACAGTTTCTGGTTGGCAAGAAATGGCTGCGGGTTCTGGTTCTCCAGGGCCCGACACAAGAAGATAGCCGCCAGGTTGCCTCCTTCATGCGGTCGGCCAAGCGCTTTGGCCTGAAAGTAAGCGAAACCCGGCCCTTCCTGCTTACTCAGGACCCCAGGGCGCGTCAGGTTAATCGGGTAGAGCAACTGACGGCGGGGGATGAAGATCTTTACGATGTGGTCTTTGTCGCCGACGCCCATGGTGAATTCAGTTACCGCATCCCTTATGCCACGGTTCTGCCGCGTCCGGTCGTCGGTGCCCATGGCCTGACGTCCAAGGCCTGGCATTGGTCTTATCTTCGCCACGGTGCGCCACAGGTAAATAGCCGCTTTGAGAAGAAATACGGTCGCCGCATGAATGACCGTGACTGGGCGGCCTGGATCGCCGTTAAGGCCGTTTCCGAGGCGGTGCGCAACAAAAAGTCCATTGAGCTGGCGGATATAAGGGCTGATCTCCTCAATCAGAAGCTCAAACTCGATGCCTTCAAGGGCGGGGGGTACAGCTTTCGCCCGTGGGATAACCAGTTGCGCCAGCCGGTTCTCATGGTCACCGACAACTGGGTAGCTTCGGTTACGCCTTTAAAGGCGTTCCTTCATTCAAGCAATAATCTGGACACTCTTGGGTTCGATCAGCCTGAGAGCAAGTGCAATTTTTAACCGAAAAAATAAAGAAAACTGACTGATATGGAGATAAATTCGATGTTTAGTTCTTTACCACGCGTGGCCGCGTCCGCTGTTTTTGCAATTGCCGGAACCATTGTTGTAACCGCCCCTGTTAAGGCTGAGTTTTTGGGTGAGTTCAAGCCCGAACTCCACGGTGAGATTGAAATAGAGACTCTGTTCAACCGGACCTATAACGCTGATAAGCGCCATCCGGGGACATCGACTAATAATTTTTTCTCTGAATTCGATGATGTTGTTCTGCGCCTTGGCCTCTTTCCCCAGCTCGGGATTGTCGCCAATATTGGTTTCGGGCCGTTGGAAGAAGAGCTGGAGCCGGTTAAGGAAAATCCGGTGAACAGGCACGGCTACTATAAAAGTATGATCCTTTATGCTGAAGAGCTCTTTGTCCGTTATGCTTCAAGCAGTCTTATCCGCAGTGATTACGTTGATGAGATTGGCGTGTTTGGTGGCAAGTTCAATCCCAACTTCGGACTCAATAACGGCAACATCCTGTCAGAAAATGAATTTCCCGGCATTTTCTCCGAGGAATATATGGAGGATTACGAGCTCAAGGAAATGATCGGCGGCGGCGGAAATATCAGCTTTGCCCATCGCCGGCTGGGCAGT
This sequence comes from Rhodospirillaceae bacterium, assembly GCA_018663165.1. Lineage (GTDB taxonomy): Bacteria > Pseudomonadota > Alphaproteobacteria > UBA11136 > UBA11136 > JABJES01. The sequence goes on along the minus strand of JABJES010000061.1, from coordinate 8,069 downwards.
CATACCTTGAACGCATCGGCTTTTTACCGGGATAACAGCTTTCTCCAGACAACTTTGATTTCCCATCGGCCGCAAAATAAGCTTGCCTATGGCGGCGTCGCCAATACGGGTAAGCCGAATTCTTTCAGCATCACCCTGGAAGGTGAGGATATTTCTTATGTGCCGGGGCTTCGTTACAAGCTCGGTTATCGTCGCCTCCACAAAGGCGAAACCGGCGGTCGGAGCTATGACGGTCAAACGGTCGGCGAGGAAGAAGAAGGCCCGCGTTCGGGTAAAGGCGAGGTCGGCTGGTCGGCGGGTCTGGTTTATAACAAAGCCTTTTTCCTGCCTCGAAAGACCTTCAAATATCCCCTCGACATGAAATTCATGTTCGAATACGCCCAATTCAACACCTGGAACGGTCAGCAGAGTTATTTCAAGGAAGATCGCACCTATATCACGCCATCTCTTCAGGCTAAATACGGGCCCTGGAAACTGGCCTTTATCTATTCCCGGCGTGAGAGAAATCCGATCCAGACGTTCACCGATGCCGAGCGGGAAGATATTGAGGATAATCAAGGCATCGAAGTCGAACTCTGGAAGCCGGTCGGCGATGATCTCTATGAAGTCAATTTAGGCTATAGCTTTGCCAAGAACTGGACCCTTGAGACTTCCTGGGCTCATATGGAGGAATTTGAGGACGGTCTGGGGAATGAGAAGGATCTATTCGGTGTCCAACTCAATTACAGCTATTTGTTCTAGTTTTTAAAGTTTTCTCCAGACGCTTAAGTTTAAGCGGATTTAGCTTTACAGAGCCCCGGTGTAACCCATCGGGGCTCTTTTCTTTTCCGCTTATCCTGTCCTTGGGCTATTTTGGTTATTAGAAACAAGAGCGGACAAGCAGGATGGATTCTGAAAAAAATGCCGGTTTGGGGGGGGAAGCGCTAGAGGGCGCGTCCGAAAAGCATCTTCTGCGCGATATTGCCATTGTTTTCTTCTTTGTCATCATCAGTTTCGTTGTCGCCTCGCGTTTTGATATTTATGAGAAGTTTCATAACTGGTCGCGCGATTTTGAAGCCTATAATCTTGATGAAGCGCCGATCATTATTTTTGCCCTGGCTATATCCCTGGCCTGGTTTTCTTATCGCCGATGGATGGAATTTCGCCGTGAACTCAGCACCCGCAAGCGGATGGAAGAACAGGCGCATCAGGCCGAACAGGAGCTTCGTCAGGCCCAGAAGATGGAGGCGGTCGGCCAGCTTACCGGGGGTATCGCCCATGATTTCAGCAACCTTCTGACCATCATCCAGGGAAATCTGGATCTGCTCACCGACAAGAGTTTCCCCCAAGACTTGCGCGATGAAATGGCTGAAGAGGCATTGGCTGCCTGTCAGCGGGGCGGAGAATTGACCCGTCGTCTTCTCGCCTTTGCCCATCGTCAGCCCCTGCAAGCCCAGCCGTTGGATATTAATGGATTGGTGCTTGGTCTTTCCGGACTTCTGCGGCGCACACTCGGGGCACAGATTGAGGTTGAAACGATTACCGCCGGAGATTTATGGGTCGCAGTCGCCGATCCTTTGCAGGTCGAAAACGCCATTCTTAATCTAGCTCTCAATGGTCGCGATTCGATGCCTGGTGGCGGTTGGTTACGACTGGAAACCGGCAATGTTATTCTTGATGCGGAATATTCAGCTCTCTATCCCGATGCCCGTCCGGGGGAATATGTGATGCTTCAGGTTTCCGATAACGGGCATGGTATGTCGGCACTTGTCAAAGAGCGGGCATTCGAGCCATTTTTCACCACAAAGCCGATGGGGAAAGGGACGGGGCTTGGGCTGAGTATGGTTTATGGTTTCGCTCGTCAGTCGGGTGGTCATGTCCGGATCGATAGCGAAGAGGGGGAAGGCTGTGTCATCCGCTTCTATCTACCAAGATCAGATCAAGCCCTGGATATGGCGGGAATGGATGAAACTGTGTCCGCTGTTGCTGGAGAAGAGAGTCCGGGTGGCCGCATTCTGCTGGTTGAGGACGATCCTGGAGTGCGCCTTTATGCCCTGCGTGCTCTGGAAGCGGCGGGCTTTGAGGTGGTGCAGGCGGAAAACGGAGTTGAGGCGGTTGAAAAAATGTCACAGGGTAATGGCTTTGATCTCGTCTTTACCGATATCCTCATGCCCGGTGGAATCGACGGATGGGAATTGGCCCGTAAGATAAAACAGATGCACCCCGAGACCAGACTGCTTTTTACCTCCGGCAATCCTGAAATAGCGCTTGATAACAGGGCCTCAGGCATCCGCGTGTTAAAAGATGTGGATCTGCTTCGTAAGCCTTATCGTCGGGACGAATTAATTCGCCGTGTACGTGCGGCCTGTATTGCTTCTTCAGGTATAGGAATGAGAGAAAAAGCGGATTATGGGAAACTTTAAAATTCAGCTTGCCTATATTCAGCGAACATTGCTGTTTCGTGCTCTCGCGCATTTTCTTGAAAACGACGGGGTTGTGCGGGCGGGTTATATTGCCTTTGCCGTCCTCTTCGCCTTGTTCCCCTTTATGATCTTTGTCAGCACTCTGGCCAGTCTGCTCGGACAGGCGCGCGCACCGGACGAGTTCATGGAGCTGGCAGCCTATTTTCTGCCTGGCGAGGTGGTGGATACGTTCCGGCCCATCGTCAACACGGTTCTCGAACGGCGACGGGGTGGATTGTTCACCGTCGGCCTTGTCGGTACGTTATGGGCTGCATCCTCGGGGATCGAAGCTTTTCGCTATGGTCTCAACCGTGCCTATCACGTAACAAAAAAGCGACCGATGTGGCATCGTCGGCTTCAAGGCCTCGGCTTTATTCTTCTCGGTACAGGGATCATGTTAGCCGCCGTTCTCGCCGTGATAACCGGCCCAATTCTGTGGGATCTGGCGCTTCCGATCCTCAATCTTTCCAGTAACATGGAGTGGGTCTGGGACGTGTTGAGATATGGTAGTGCTGCTTTGGTTCTATTTATTGCCGTTTCTCTTCTTTATCGCTGGCTTCCAAATGTTACCCAGCAATGGCGCGATATTATTCCCGGCGCTTTGTTCGCCTGTTCCGCCTGGCTGGTGTTGGCGACCCTTTATTCCTACTTCCTCACCAACGTGGGGGATTTTACTCTGGTCTACGGCAGTCTGTCGGGGATTATCATCAGTATGCTTTTCTTCTTTTTCAGTGCCCTGATTTTCATTTTTGGTGCTGAACTGAACGCTGCCGGGCGTGATCGCCGTATTGGCCATTTCCCAGGGAACTAGAGAGTTCTGCGTTTCCAAATGTAAAAGACGGCGGGAAGGACAATCAGTGCGAGCAGGGTTGCGCTGACCATGCCGCCGACCATGGGTGCGGCGATGCGTCGCATGACCTCCGACCCGGTGCCCGAACCAAACATGATCGGCAATAGCCCGGCGATAATCGCGGTGACAGTCATTATGATCGGGCGCACCCTGAGCAGAGCGCCATCGATAACCGCCTGCCTGACGTCGGTCTGCTGCAATACCCGGCCCTCGGTTGTGGCGGTGTCTTTGTGTCGTTGGAGCGCCTGGTTGAGATAGACCAGCATAATGACGCCGATCTCGACGGCAACGCCGGCAAGGGCGATAAACCCAACACCGACGGCGACGGAGAGGTTGTAGTCAAGCAGGTAAATCAGCCACAGCCCCCCGGTCAGGGCAAGTGGCAGGGTGCCGAGAATAATGGCGACCTCGCCAAGTTTGCGGAAATTCAGATAGAGCAGCAGCATGATGACGGCGAGCGTTAACGGGGCGACCAGGGTAAGGCGGCGCTGGGCCCGTTCAAGGTATTCATACTGACCCGACCAGCTTAAGGCATAGCCTTCGGGAAGATTTATGTTTTCGGCGACGGCCAGTTGCGCCTCGGCGACATAAGAGCCCAAATCCCGGCCAGAAATATCAATATAGACCCAGCCGTTGGGCCGGGCATTCTCGCTTTTTATAACGCCGGGGCCATCGCTCACCGTAATCGTTGTAACCTCGCCCAAGGGGATTTGGGCACCGGTCGGCGTAACAACGGGCAGCATCCGCAGCCGTTCGACGGAATCGCGAACCTCGCGGGGATAGCGCAGGTTAATCGGATAGCGCTGCAGCCCTTCGACGCTGTAGGTGACATTAGTGCCGCCAATCGCGGTTCGGATCACTTCCTGCAGATCGGAGACGTTGAGACCAAAACGGGCGGCGGCACGGCGATCGACATTGATATTTATAAAACGACCGCCGGTAACCCGCTCGGAATAGACCGAAGACGTGCCGGGAACTCCGCCGATGATGGTTTCTATTTTGACGCCAATATCGCGGATGACATTGAGGTCCGGTCCGGCAATCTTGATCCCGACCGGCGTCTTGATGCCGGTGGCGAGCATGTCGATACGGTTCTTGATCGGCATCACCCAGATATTGGTGAGGCCGGGAATCTGGACCAGTTGGTCGAGCTCTCGTTTTAATGCATCAAGGGTGAGGCCAGGCCGCCAATCTTCGCGTGGTTTGAGCTGGATCGTCGTTTCCATCATGGTCAGGGGGGCGGGGTCGGTTGCGGTTTCGGCTCGTCCGATCTTGCCGAAAACGGTACGTACTTCGGGAACTGTGCGGATCAGCTTGTCAGTCTGTTGAAGGACTTCCCGCGCCTTGCCGATGGAAATTCCCGGTAAGGCACTCGGCATGTAGAGAAGGTCGCCCTCGTCCAAATCAGGCATGAATTCAGAGCCAATTCGTTGCATCGGATAATAGGCGCTGAGAACGAGGACCAAGGCGAGGATAACCATGATTCCGGGAAATTTCAGGAGGCCATCGATAACCGGCTGGTAGAGGCTCATAAGCAGGCGGTTAATCGGATTTTTGCGCTCGGGCAGAATACGCCCGCGGATGAAATATCCCATCAGCACCGGCACCAGGGTAATCGACAGGCCCGCGGCAACCGCCATCGAATAGGTCTTGGTAAAGGCAAGGGGGCTGAACAGGCGGCCTTCCTGAGCCTCAAGGGTAAAGACGGGGAGAAAACTCATCGTAATGATCAGCAGAGAGAAGAAAAGAGCTGGCCCGACCTCCTGGGTCGCCTTTTCAATCACAGCCCAGCGGTTTTCCCTGGTCAGGGGTTCCCGCTCGATATGTTTGTGGACGTTCTCGACCATAACGATCGCCCCATCGACCATGGCGCCGATGGCAATGGCAATGCCGCCAAGGGACATGATATTGGCGTTAATCCCCTGAAAATTCATGATGATAAAGGCACCGATAATACCCAACGGCAGGCTGATCACGATGACAAGGGATGAGCGAAGATGAAAAAGGAAAACGACGCAGACGAGAACGACAATGAGAATTTCCTCGACTAATTTATCTCTCAGCGTCTCGACGGCGCGGACAATGAGGCCTGAGCGGTCGTAAGTCTCGATAATTTCCACTCCTTCGGGAAGGCTTCCCTTCAGGCCAGCGAGTTTTTCCTTAACCGCTTCGATGGTGGTAAGCGCATTTTCACCCCAGCGCAGAATGACGACGGCGCCGACGACTTCACCTTCACCATCGAATTCGGCGACGCCCCGGCGCATTTGCGGACCGATGCGGATATCGGCGAGGTCAGAAAGAAGGATCGGCGTTCCGGTTTCGCTGGTTCCTAAAGGGATTTCACGCAGATCTTCGAGGTTTTCAATGTAACCGCCGGAACGAACCATATATTCGGCTTCCGCCATTTCGATCACCGAACCGCCAACCTCCTGGTTGGCTTGCTTAATTGCCCGGCGCACTTCGGCAATCTGTAGCCCGTAGGCGCGCATTCTGTCGGGGTCGATCACGACCTGGTACTGTTTGACCATGCCGCCGATGGTCGCCACCTCGGAGACGCCGGAAACCGTCTGCAGTTCAAATTTTAAAAACCAGTCCTGAATGCTGCGTAATTGGGCGAGATCGAGATTGCCGCTGCGATCGACAAGGACGTATTCATAGACCCAGCCGACACCGGTGGCGTCGGGGCCAAGCGCCGGTCGCACACCATTGGGCAGTTGTCCGCTGACCTGGCTGAGATATTCCTGAACCCTGGAACGCGCCCAGTAGAGATCGGTTCCATCCTCGAAAATCACATAGACGTAGGAATCGCCGAAAAAGGAATATCCGCGCACATTTACTGCACCAGGCACCGAGAGCATGGCCGTGGTCAGGGGATAGGTAACCTGGTCCTCGACCACCTGGGGGGCTTGCCCCGGATAGGAGGTTTTAATGATGACCTGGACATCAGAAAGATCTGGAATGGCGTCAAGGGGCGTTTGCTTGATCGAGTAAAGCCCCCAACCGGCAAACATCGCGGTTAAAAGCAGGACGAGAACCCGGTTGGCGATGGACCAATGAATGATTTTGGAAATCATATTATGCGCCCGGCCTAGGGGGCCATGGCCCCTTGGTCATTGTTTTTAGGCTCCGTGCCACTTTCCATGGTGGCTTTACTGGCTGGCATAGTTTTGTCGGTGGCTGGATCGGTGATGCGTTGAAACCCGCCCCGCAGACTGCTTTCGGAATCGATCAGGAATTGAGCCGAGGTTACGACCTCTTCCCCTTCTTCAAGGCCGGAAATGATTTCCATCCGGTTATCGGTCTCGATTCCCACTTTAACTTCAACCGGCTTAAACCGACCGTTGCCAAGTGCCTTGACCACTCTGGTCGATTCGCCAGTAATGATCACCGCTTCGCGGGGGACTGAAAGTGTATTTTTTTTCGGTTTGGCCAAAATTGTGATGTCCGCGTACATTTCTGGTTTCAGGTCTTCGCCGGGATTATCGAACTGGAGACGGACTTTCAGGGAACGTGTTTTAGGATCAAGGCTGGGATAGATATAACTGACCTTTCCCTTCCATTCGCGTCCGGGAAGATAAGGCAGGGTGACCACGGCATCTTGCCCGATACGCACCCAGTCGGCTTGGCTTTCAAAAACATCGGCCAGCACCCAGACTCTTTTCAGATCGGCAAGGCTGAGAATTTCGGTTGATGGTTTAACATACATGCCGTCGCGCACCTTAAGCTCTGAAACAACACCGTTCTGGGGCGAGAAGGTTTTTACCCGTTGTTCGACCTTGCCGGATTTTTCAAGTTCCTTGATGCGGGACTGAGCGATTCCTAGCGCCCGCAAGCGGTCGCGGGATGCCGAGATCAGGCGTTTCTGCTTGGTCCCGAGAACCTGTAGGAATTCCGATTGGGCGTTGACCAGCTCGGGTGAATAAAGCTCGAGAAGAAGCTGGCCTTTTTTACTCTATCGCCGATAGAATCAACGAGAAGACGCTCGATCCAGCCCTCGGTTCTTAAATGAACATGAGAGATGAGGCTCTCATCATAATTTATATAGGCGACGGTATTGATCCGGCGAAAGAGGTCACCACGGATAACCCGGCCGGTACGAACGCCGATATTGTTAATGACGGCCGATGAAATGGTAATGATGGAAGCATCCGCAGACATCCCTGCCGGTTCGGCGTAAACCGGAACTAGTTCCATGCCCATTGGAGAATCTCCAGGGGTGTCGCTGCGAAAATTTGGATCCATCGGTGCCTGCCAGTAAAGCGGCTTTGTCTCTGCACCGTTCTCACCATTCATCGAGCCTGTTTCACCAGAGGGGGATGGGGCTGGGTTGCCAAGGAAGAAATAACTCATGCCAATGCCAAGGGCAAAAAAAACGAGACCGTTTATCAGGATGCGCTTATTCATTCTTTGCTTCCCTGATTAGGAGCCGGGGTGTCATCGGTCAAATAAACTTCTTCCGATAGATAGAGAATGGCGGCCTGGGCCTTGGCTCGCTCAACTCTTACCTGAACCCATTTCAGTCGGGTATCGAGTTCGGTTATCTGGGCGCGCATGAGACCGGTGAAATCCGTAACGTCGCTTTGATAGGCTTTGATCGAAGCCTCAACGTTTTGTCCGGCACGGGCCAGCACTGCTTTTTCATAAAGCTCGACACGTTCACCGAGACGATTCCAGGCTGCGTATTGCCGGGCCAGGGTTCTCTGTAATTCACGCAGGCGGTCGTCTCGTCTGAAACCGGCGGCGGCGGCTTGTTGGCGGCTTGCGGCGACCCGGCGGTC
>JABJES010000073.1 GCA_018663165.1 Rhodospirillaceae bacterium | reverse complement strand
CTTGCGTCCTATCTGTTGATCGGTTTCTGGTACAAGCGCCCGGCGGCGAATGCTGCGGCGGTCAAGGCGTTTGTCGTTAACCGGGTCGGCGATTTCGGTTTCGCGCTGGGTATTTTTGCCATCTTCCTGCTTTTCGGTTCGGTGAATTTCGGTGAAATTTTTGCCGCTGCCCCCCACCATGCCGAGGCGACGATGAGTTTCCTCGGTTTTGATTTCCATGCCTATACGATTATCTGCCTGCTTTTGTTCATGGGGGCGATGGGTAAATCGGCGCAGATCGGGCTTCATATCTGGCTGCCTGATGCCATGGAGGGACCGACGCCGGTTTCGGCGCTGATCCATGCGGCGACCATGGTGACCGCCGGGGTGTTTATGGTCGTGCGCTTGTCGCCGTTGTTTGAATATGCTCCGGGCGTTCTTAATGTGATTGCTGTAGTTGGCGGGACGACGGCCTTTTTTGCCGCCACAATCGCCATCACCCAGAACGATATAAAGAAGGTTATCGCCTATTCCACATGTTCCCAGCTTGGCTACATGTTTTGTGCCATCGGTGTTTCGGCCTATGGGGCGGCGATCTTCCATCTGATGACTCATGCCTTTTTCAAGTCCTTGCTGTTCCTCTGCGCCGGGTCGGTCATTCACGCCATGTCGGATGAACAGGATATGCGCAAGATGGGCGGGATTTGGCGCAAGGTACCGGTGACCTACACCATGATGTGGATTGGTTCCCTGGCTCTTGCCGGCGTTCCTTTCTTTGCCGGTTATTATTCCAAGGATATGATTCTCGAAGCGGCCTGGGGGGCCCATTCACTGCCCGGCGGTTATGCTTTCCTGATGGGGACGATTGCCGCCTTTCTCACCGCCTTTTACATTTTTCGTCTGATCTTTCTTACCTTCCATGGTGAACCCCGCGCCGACGAAAAGGTCATGGCCCATATTCATGAATCGCCAAAGTCGATGACGGTGCCGCTTGTCGTTCTTGCTGTGGGGGCTATTTTCGCCGGCTATCTCGGATACGATTCCTTTGTTGGCGAGGGAGAGAAAGCTTTCTGGGGAACGTCGATCCTGGTTCTCGACAGTCATACGGCGTTGATCGATGGACATCATGCGCCCTTCGGGATCAAGATTCTGCCTGTTATTTTGGGTGCCTTGGGCATTCTTCTCGCCTATATCACCTATTTCATGTTTCCAGGGCTGGCCAGCCATGCGGCCGAACGGTTCCCCGGCCTTTATGCCTTTCTCTATAACAAATGGTATTTCGACGAACTCTATGACCGCCTGATCGTCAAGCCAGCGCTGGTGCTCGGTCGGGGCTTATGGAAGTCCGGCGACGGTGAGGTGATCGACGGCGTTGGGCCGGATGGGATCGCCGCTTCGGTTATTGCCCTTGGCCGTCGGATTGCCGGAATTCAGAGCGGTTATGTTTATCATTATGCCTTTGCGATGATTATCGGCATTGCCGGAATCCTGACCTGCTTTCTTTACGCGTCGGTGGGCTAGGCCATGACAATTGAAATTCCAATCCTTTCTCTGGTGACGTTTCTGCCCCTTGTCGGGGCGTTCTTCATTTTCCTGGTGCGTGGGGAAGAAGAAATCGTCGCTCGCAATTCGCGCAATCTCGCTTTGTGGACGACGCTGGTAACCTTCGCCCTGTCCCTGCTGCTCATTCCAAATTTCGACACCCAGGCCGATGGTTTCCAGTTCGTTGAGCGTTTTGAGTGGATATCCGGGGTGGGGCTTAACTATTACCTTGGGGTTGATGGGATTTCGGTTTGGTTCGTGCTGCTCTCAACTTTCCTCACCCCTCTTTGCGTGCTTGCCAGTTGGAAGTCGATTAAGACCAGGGTCAAGGATTACATGATCGCCTTCCTGATTCTTGAAACCCTTATGGTCGGCATGTTCTGTGCCCTTGATTTCGTGCTTTTTTATATCTTCTTTGAGGGCGTGCTGATCCCGATGTTCCTGATTATCGGGATATGGGGTGGGCCGCGCCGGGTCTATTCGGCCTTTAAATTCTTCCTCTTTACCCTGGCCGGTTCTGTGCTGATGCTGATCGCTATTTTGGCGATCTATTCGATCCATGGCACGATGGATATTCCATCTCTATTGAGTGCGCCGATCCCGTCTGATCTTCAGTACTGGCTGTGGCTGGCCTTTTTCGCATCGTTTGCCGTCAAGGTTCCCATGTGGCCTGTGCATACCTGGTTGCCGGACGCCCATGTAGAAGCGCCGACGGCGGGTTCTGTCATTCTCGCCGGGGTATTGCTGAAAATGGGCGGCTACGGGTTTCTGCGCTTTTCTCTGCCGATGCTGCCCGAGGCCAGTGAGTTCTTTGCGCCTTTTGTTTTCACTCTCAGCATCATTGCCATTATCTACACATCGCTTGTCGCCCTGGTACAGGAAGATATGAAAAAGCTGATCGCCTATTCCTCGATCGCTCATATGGGGTTTGTCACGATTGGCATTTTCACCTTCAACCAGCAGGGGATCGAAGGGGCAATTTTTCAGATGCTAAGTCACGGCATTGTTTCGGCCGCTCTTTTCCTCTGCGTTGGCGTCGTTTACGACCGCATGCATTCCCGTGAAATATCCACCTATGGCGGGCTTGTTCATCGCATGCCCGTTTACGCATTCGTCTTCCTGGTATTTACCTTGGGCTCTATTGGACTGCCGGGGACCAGCGGATTTGTCGGTGAGTTCCTTTCTCTCGCCGGGGCCTTTCTGGTCAGTAGCTGGGTTGCCGTTCCGGCGTCTCTGGGGGTCATCCTCGGCGCGGCCTATATGCTGTGGCTCTATCGTCGGGTGATCTTTGGTGAACTGGTGAAAGATAATTTGAAGGACATTCTTGACCTTGATCGCCGGGAAATTTTTATTTTTGCGCCCCTTGTTGTCCTGGTGATCTGGATGGGGGTCTATCCTTCCTACTTCCTCGATATCATCCATGTTTCGGTCACCGGGTTGATCGAAGATATGTCACTTTCACGGGTCGTTACCGACGCCACGAGCGCAATTCACTAGGGTTATGGATGTAATGAACGGTTTGCCGAACTTTCTACCCGCATTGCCTGAGATTTTTCTCGTTCTGACGGTGCTCGGCCTGATCGTCTATGGGGCGATCAAGGGCGAGGCGGAAAGCCGCTTTATCGGTTATATCGCGGTTCTGGCGCTTGTCGTTGCCCAGGTTCTGGAGATGAGCCTTTCGCCGGCTCATAGCGTTACCTTCAACGGCCTGTTCCAGTCCGACCGATATTCTATCTATATGAAATCCCTGGTTCTCCTTGGTTCGGCGCTTTCCCTCATCCTCTCTTTCGATTTTCAGGATCACGAAAAGAGCGAGCGCTTTGAATATCCTATCTTCGTTCTCTTCGCCACCATCGGCATGATGATGATGATCTCGGCCAACGATTTGATCTCTCTTTATGTCGGTCTTGAACTCCAGAGCCTGCCCCTTTACGTGCTTGCCGCGATGCGCCGCGATACGGTGAAATCCTCCGAGGCCGGGCTGAAATATTTCGTTCTCGGTGCCTTGTCATCGGGGCTTCTGCTCTATGGAGCGTCCCTGTTATACGGCTTTACCGGCACCACCGAATTTAGCGGGCTGGCCGCAGCCTTTAGCGAATCCTCCGGCCATCCGCCGCTCGGTGTGATCTTCGGTCTTGTCTTTCTGCTTTCCGGCCTTGCGTTCAAGATTTCGGCTGTTCCTTTCCATATGTGGACACCCGACGTCTATGAAGGTGCGCCGACGCCAGTTACCGCCTTTTTCGCTGCGGCTCCGAAAATTGCCGCCATGGCTTTGCTGGTGCGGGTTCTGGTCGGCCCCATGGGGCCACTGACGGCTCAATGGACGCAGATCATCGTTTTCCTGTCTCTGGCCTCGATGATCCTGGGAAGTTTTGCAGCACTTAATCAGACCAACATCAAACGCCTGATGGCCTATAGCTCCATCGCCCATGTGGGGTTTGCCCTGGTCGGATTGGCGGCGGGGAATGTGGATGGCGTGCGCGGCGTATTGATCTATATGACGATCTATCTTTTCATGACCATCGGCACCTTCGCGATCATTCTCAACATGCGTCAGCACAATCGCATGGTTGAGAATATTGACGATCTTGCAGGTCTCTCTAAAACACATCCGATGATGGCTGCGGCGATGGCTATTTTCATGTTTTCAATGGCTGGAATTCCGCCCCTTGCCGGTTTCTTTGGTAAACTCTATGTCTTCCTGGCTGCTGTTAATGCCGGGCTTTATACTCTTGCCATCATCGGGGTGCTGACCAGCGTCGTCGGTGCTTTTTATTATATCCGTATCATAAAATTGATGTATTTCGATAAGCCCCATGAGCCGATTGACCGCAAGGTTGGCCGGGATAATGCGATCATTCTCACCGCAACAGCCCTGTTTATCCTTCTCTTCTTTATCTATCCCCGACCGATTATTTCGGCTGCAACCGTTGCGTCGACATCTTTGTTTGGCGGCGGTTAGACAAAGGGGCCTTTTATTGCCTAATCTTGGAGTATTAACACCCATCACCTTTGGGTTTTGGCAATGGTGGTGCATGTTTCAATTTTTTGAAAAAGTGCATGGAAGATAACCCTAAACTCGATGAGCTCTATCATCTTCTAAAGCTTGATGTTGTTGGCAGCACCAATGAAGAGGCTGCACGTCTGGGCCGTGAAGGAGCGCCTGCGGGCACGCTTGTCTGGGCCAAGTCTCAAACCGGCGGCAAGGGTCGGCGCGGTCGTGACTGGGTATCGCCTGGTGGGAATCTTTATGCATCTCTTTTGTTACGGCCGAATATTCTTCTCGCTCAGGCACCTGAGATCAGTTTTGTTGCCGCCGTCGCCGTTTTCAACACGCTGTGTTTCATTCTTCCACAGACCGCCCGGATCCATATGAAATGGCCCAACGACATTATCGTGGAGGGCCACAAGATCGCGGGTATTCTTCTCGAATCTTCCGCACAGGGTGAGATGCTTGATTGGCTGGTCGTCGGGATCGGTATAAATATTGCCTCGTCTCCAGATAAAACGCCCTTTCCAGCGACAAGCCTCCATGAGAGCGGTGCACCTCATGCCAAGACAGCCGATGTGCTTGGGCGCTTTGCCGACAGCTTCAAAAGGGTTATGGAAACCTGGACCAATGAGGGGTTTGCCCCGATACGAAAAAGGTGGCTTGAATTTGCCTGGTGTCTGGGTGAAGAAATTGAGGTAAAGACAGAGCAGGAAACTTTGCGTGGCGTATTTTGCGATATTGATCCCTCCGGTGCCCTGATACTGGATCTCGGCGGTGGAGATAAACGGATTATTACCGCCGCCAACGTTATTAGGGGTTTTCCGACATGAGACACGATGAGTTGAGGTTTTGTAATGCTTCTGGCAATTGATTCTGGAAATACGAATATTGTTTTTGCCGTCTTTGATGGCGATGCGCTGAGGGCAAGCTGGCGCAGCTCTCACGATATTCACCGCACTGCTGATGAATATGCCGTCTGGCTGACCCAGTTGATGAGCCTCGACTCTCTGACACTCAAAGATATTACGTCGGTCGTTATCGCCAATGTGGTTCCCTCTACCCATCATTGTCTTGATACATTGTGCCGCCGTTATTTCGATGTGAGCCCCTTGCTCGTCTCTGATCCCAAGACCGTGCTCGGGATAAAGGTGCTTATTGATCGCCCCGATGAGGTTGGCGCCGACCGCCTGGTTAATGCTGTTGCTGTCCATGATCGCTATAAAGGGCCGATAATCGCCATGGATTTCGGTACCGCAACGACGCTGGACGTTATCGACGGCGAGGGGAATTACTGCGGTGGTGTTATTGCGCCGGGCCTCGATCTTTCTCTGGAGGCGCTTTACATGGCGGCGGCAAAATTGCCGCGCATCGCCGTTGATCGCCCAAAGAGGGTTATCGGCACATCGACGGTAACGGCCATGCAATCGGGTGTCTTCTGGGGCTATGTCAGTCTGATTGAAGGCCTGGTTACCCGCATTGGTGAGGAATTCGGGGCGGAAATGACGGTTGTCGCGACCGGGGGCCTGTCCGGTCTGTTCAGTAAGGCCAGCGATTGCATCGATCATCACGACCCTGAGCTGACCCTGCGGGGTCTCTACATAATCAATCAACTCAATGCATCCAAATGAGCGTTAAGCCAATGCATGGAACCCGGGATAGCGGTCCGATAACGGCCGCAGACCTGGTGCCCGGCGACGAACTTCTCTTTGTGCCGCTTGGTGGCTGCGGCGAGATCGGCATGAATCTCAATCTCTACGGAACCGCCGGGAAATGGTTGATGGTCGATCTCGGGGTTACCTTCGGCGATGATTCAACCCCAGGCATAGATGTCATTATGCCGGACCCGGCCTTTATTGAGGCGGCGACAGATGATCTTGCCGGACTTGTTCTCACCCATGCCCATGAAGATCATATCGGTGCGGTTCCCCATCTTTGGGAACGTCTGAAATGCCCTCTATATGCGACGTCCTTTACCGCCTCTATCCTGCGCCGGAAGCTTCGTGAGGCAGGGCTTGAGATGCGCGCTCCGATTACTGAAATTCCCTTGAGTGGAAAATTTGACGTCGGGCCATTTTCGCTTGAGCTTATTACGCTGACCCATTCGATCCCTGAACCCAACGCGGTGGTTATTCGCACTTCTCATGGAACCGTGCTCCATACCGGTGATTGGAAATTCGATCCTGATCCTCTTGTTGGCTCGACCACTGACAAGGCTGCTTTAAGAAAACTCGGTGATGAAGACGTGTTGGCGATGGTTTGCGATTCGACCAATGTTTTTACCCAAGGCGAATCCGGTTCCGAGGGTGAACTTCGCAAAAGTCTCACCGAACTCGTTTCCCGTTACACCAAGGGAAGGGTGGCCGCGGCTTGCTTTGCCTCCAACGTGGCACGGCTTGAAACCATGGCTCGTGTGGCTGAGGCCAATGGGCGTCATGCGGCGTTGATCGGTCGTTCTTTATGGAATTTCTATGAAGCGTCGAAGGAAAACGGCTATCTGACGGATATTCCTCCTTTTCTTACTGAACATGATGTTGGCCGTCTGCCGCCCGAAAAAATCTTTCTCATCTGTACAGGTTCCCAGGGAGAGCCCCGTGCGGCAATGGCGCGGATCGCCTCCCTGACGCACCCCCGTGTTCAACTTGGTGACGGTGACGTTACGATTTTTTCCTCGCGGATTATTCCCGGAAATGAAAAGTCCATTGCCCGGTTGCAAAACCAGTTGGTTCGCCTCGGCGTTGAGGTGGTTACGGAAAAGGATCATTTCATTCATGTTTCCGGCCATCCGGCACGGGATGAATTGACTCATATGTATGAAATGGTGCGTCCCCGGATGGTCGTGCCTGTCCATGGTGAGCTGCGTCATTTGCGTGAACAGGCAAAGTTGGCAAAAGCCTGCCAGATACCCGAGGCGCCTGAAGTCGTAAACGGTCAGGCGCTTCGTCTGGCACCGGGCAGTCCGCACATCGTTGCCGAAGTTACCTCTGGCCGCCTTGTGCTTGATGGCAACAGGTTGATTGATATTGACAGCTCAATGGTGCGGGCGCGACGGCGGATGATTTTAGACGGCACTGCAGCCGTCACCGTCGTAATTGACGCCAAGGGATATCTCGTGGCCGATCCCGTTATTTCCGCACCGGGAATTATCGCCGATGAAGGCGATGATAAACTGGTCGCCGACCTGGTGTGGGCGGTGACCGTGGCGGTCGAGAATCTTCCCGTCTCGGAACGAAGAAAAGACGCCCCGGTACATGAGGCGGCGCGTCTGGCCCTGCGCCGAACGCTGGTCGCCCAGCGTGGCCACAAGCCCGTTACCCAGGTTCATGTGGTACGGATCTGAAAATCAGACGGTGGTACGAACGCCGAGACTTGAAAATCCGCTGCGCACGCCATTGGCAAAGGCCATGCTGGCCTGGGAATAAAGCAGCGGCGATGCCACGGGCTGGCCACTTCCTTCCAGGGGGAGAAACGCATTGGCGCTAAGAATGCCGCCAATCGTCGATCCGTCAAGCAGTGACGTTTGCGCCGATGTCTGAATGCCGAGGGTTTCGGATTCAAGCTGTCTTTGGCGGGAATTGCGGAAATTGGTCAAATTTTCGTTGGCGCGGCGTGTTTTATCAATATCCGTATTCAGTCGCGCCTGTTCCACATCCACATTGCCGCCCGAGCGCAAAAATGGGTCGGTGAATTGAACCGCCTGATCGGCGACGCCCCGATTGTTGACGGTAAACAATGCGGCCACCGCATAAGGATTGCTTTCCACTGCCGTCTTGAGCACTGGCTCGTTGACCTCAAGCCGCCCATCGGTTTGGCGATGGATGCCGATCTGGTCCAGGGAGCGGAAGGTATTTTCGGCATTTTCAGGGGCAACGGCGTTGATAATATCCCCCAGTTCGTTGCTAAGGGCGGTTAGAACGTCCTCGTCCTTTGGTGTCTCGATCTTAAGCTCCGCCAGCAGGCTGACCAGACCATTAAAGCTCGAAACAAAATTGTCGATAACGTCAGCGGTCAGTTTTGGCGGGCTTGATTGGATTGGTTTAATCGATAGCTGAGCCTTGCCGATGCCGGTCAGATTGAGGTTCACCCCTGCCACGGCATTTTTTATTTCATTACTTG
>JABJES010000062.1 GCA_018663165.1 Rhodospirillaceae bacterium | reverse complement strand
TGCCAGGCTACCCAGAACCGAAGCGATAACTTCACTGCCCGTCACCTTCAGAGCCAGGGACGCATAAGAGAGAAGCGCATCGCCCGACCCCACCGCATCGACGACACGATCGGCAAAACTGTCGACAACAAAGAAATCTCGGACATCGGCGAGCTCTGCAACAGGCGCACGGAAGGTAATCATGCCGCGTGACCCCATTTTGAGCATCAGGCACCCGCACCCGGCCTTCTTGTAAAGCTGTGTGCCCAGGGGGCGCACGACCGTATCCTGGTCACCGAGGGAAAAACGGGCTTCTTTCTCGTTTGGGGTAATAAGGTCAAAGTCCTTGAAATCGAGAATGTTGCCCCATCGGCTGGCGACCTGGCTGTCACCGACCTTGAAGGTCCCGGTCGGAATTGCCTCAATGAGAGAGGGAATTGTCTCGCGACTGAAAATGCCATGGCGAAAATCGCTATAGACGATGAGATCAGTTTTGGTTTTACCAATCGATTCACACATCTTCCCGAGGATCTTGCCTGAAATCGAGCGGTTGTCGAGCGTATCCACCTTGAGTAGGCGATAGCCTCCAGCAATGAATGCATTCTTGTTGGTCGTCGGCCTTGTCGGATCAACAACGCAATTAACGGCGATACCGGCAGCATCGAGATCCTCAAGGACAAAGTTTTTCAGATCATCTTCACCCAGAACAGTCGAAAATGTCACTTCCGCTCCGGCCGCGCGCAAATGCTTGGCGACGACCCCCGCCCCACCGACGTAATCTTGGCGCCCCTCGTAACGGCAGGAAAATGTCGGGGTCTTGGCATTAGCGCCGATCAAAGTCGTCTGGGTCAGGGAATCGACGATGGTATCGCCGACCACGTGCACCTTGAGACCGATGAACTTATCCAGCGCGTCATGGAGGTCAGCAAAGGAAAGCCCTTCCCCTTCAAGAAGGAAAACCAGCTTCTCGTTTGCCAGATCCGGCGGGTCAGCTTCAATAATAGTTGAGGAGGAATAAACGATGTCGCCAGGCGTGAAAATAAATTCGCCGCCATAGGACTCGATCACTTCCTGCTCTTCCTGGGTCTTTGGATTCACCTCGCCTTTGACGTATTCATATCCTTTAACAAAATAATCTGGCTGAATTTTTTTCAGATTTTCAACCGGCGTCGGATTGCGGTCGATGACCACGTAATCGACCGCCTCAAGAGCAGCTAGGTTCATCGCCCGCATTTCTTCCGGCACGAAGGGTCGCATATTTGCTTTTGTGATATGCGCATCACAGGTCAGACTGGCAACAAGAACATCCCCCTTGCTGCGGGCATAAATCAGGTGCCTGACATGGCCGGGGTGCACAATATCAAAGACGCCATGGCACATGACGACCTTTTTCTCATGCGGATGATCCCCGACAATTTTCTTTAACTCATCAGGGGTCTTTATTTTGCGGCGATATTCGCCGTCAACAATTGATTTCATGATTGATCGAAAACCAAGTTAGGAAAAGGTTCAGGTTGAAAAATCAGGCGGATTTTATGCGGGATTTTGCGGTTTCAATTTTATACCCGGCGGCGCTCGCATCCTTGTAGAACATTTCAACCGTCTCAAGACTGAACTGATCAAGACCCTTTCCGACGCCCGACAACTTGCCGAGCACGTCGTGGGTCACAGTGATGATGTGGCAGCCGACTTCATCGGCATGGAAAATATTCAGCAATTCGCGTGGACTGGCCCAGAGCAATTCTGCCTTCGGTCGGTCTCCAAGAATTTGCACGGCCTCCTTCATAATCGGCACCGGGTCAATTCCGGTATCAGCAATACGTCCGGCAAAAACGGAAACCACGGCGGGCGTTTCCGGGGCCAGGGCATCAGCGACGTCGCGCACTTGATCTAGAGTCATCATGGCCGTCACGTTCAGCTGGACGCCGCTGGCCGAAAGGCGCGAAACCAAGGGCGCCGACGCCTCACCCCTGGTGTTGGTGATCGGTATCTTGACGTAAACATTTGGCCCCCAGGAAGCAATTTCGTGCGCCTGGGCCTCCATCTCGTCAAAATCATCGGCAAAAACCTCGAAACTGACCGG
>JABJES010000167.1 GCA_018663165.1 Rhodospirillaceae bacterium | reverse complement strand
TCTATTTCGTGCCGAAAACTTCCCGTCGATTCAGAACAGATCGAACGGGTGGTCAACAGCATTCAGCGCCGTCTGGAAAGTTCTGGTGAGAATGAAATTCCCACTGCAACGATCGGTGAAATGGTGATGGATGCCCTGGCCCAGCTCGATCAGGTCGCTTATGTGCGGTTTGCATCGGTCTATCGTAATTTCCGCGAGGCCAAGGATTTTGAGGATTTCGTGGGCAAGCTGAGTGACGAAGACGAAACAGAATCTACCGAATGAGGCCCTGGACGACCACTTAATCGCCGCGAGTTTAAGGCTTGCCCGGCGGGGGTTGGGGCGTGTCTGGCCCAATCCCGCTGTCGGCTGCGTGCTGGTGCGGCCTGATCTTGGGTCGTCTCCTTTTGGGCGGATTGTCGGCCGTGGCTGGACCCAGCCCTTTGGTCGTCCCCACGGCGAAACAGAGGCGCTTTTACGGGCTGGTGATTTGGCGGCTGGCGCTACTGCTTATGTTTCTCTTGAACCTTGTGCCCATTTTGGCGAAACGCCGCCCTGTGCCCAGGCCTTGATCGATGCAGGTGTCGTCCGGGTTGTCGCGAGCGCACCTGATCCTGATCCACGAGTCTCGGGCCAGGGGATGGCGATGCTCGAAGCAGCGGGAATAGACACCACCATGGGTGTGCGTCAAGACGAGGCCGAGGCCCTTAATGCCGGATTTATCCTGGCCACCACTTTGGGCCGTCCCCTGGTCACCCTGAAGCTGGCAACGACGCTTGATGGCTGCATTGCCACCCATCGGGGTGAAAGCCGCTGGATCACCGGCGTCGCGTCGCGGCGTCGGGTTCAGGGGTTGCGTATGGACCATGATGCGGTTTTGATCGGCTCAGGCACAGCTCTTGCCGATGATCCCATGCTTGATTGCCGACTTGAGGGATTAGAAGATTTTTCACCTTTGCGCATCGTCATCGATTCCCGTTTGCGTCTGGCCCTGACCAGCCGTCTTGTGATGACGGCATCGGCGCGTCCAACCTGGATTCTAACCCGCCAGGATGCCGAGCCCCTTCGCGCCCAGGCTTTTCGGGAATGCGGCTTGCAGGTGATCGAAATTGGCGCCGATGGCGATCATAACCTCGATCTCCTTGAGGCACTAAAAGCGCTGGGTGAGCGCGGTATTACCCGTCTTCTTGTGGAAGGGGGGTCCCATCTGGCGGCTTCAATGATCCGGGCCGATCTGGTTGATCGGCTGGTTTGGTTCCGCTCGCCACGGCTCATGGGCGGCGACGGAATTTCCGCTACCGCGCCCTTTGGCGTTGACAGATTGTCTCAAACAGCCGATTTCACCCCTGTGGAGCACAGCCTTTGCGGCGAAGACACAATGGAAGTCTTCGAACGCGCCACCAGTACGGAAGGGATGAATTAAGCGCGCATGTTTACCGGGATCGTCAAAGACAGAGGCGAGGTGCGTTCCGTGGCAAAGAGCGGTGACGTTACCTATGAATTCACAACCGGCCTTCAAACCGGCGATCTCGAACTCGGCGCGTCTGTTGCCTGTTCGGGGGTCTGCCTTACGGTTATCGATAAGGGGCCGGACTGGTTCGCCGTTGCCGCATCGGCCGAAACCCTGTCAAAGACAACGCTCGGAGATTGGGCTGAGGGAAGTCCGGTCAATTTCGAACGCTCTTTGAGACTTGGTGATGAGATGGGTGGTCATATCGTTTCAGGGCATGTGGATGGTGTGGCAGAAGTTCTGGCCGTTGAGACAGAAGGCGATTCGCGGCTCTTCACGTTCACGGCGCCAGAGTCTCTGATGGCCTACATCGCGCCCAAAGGATCGGTCGCCCTTGATGGCGTCTCCCTAACCGTCAACTGGGTTGAAGGTAATCGTTTCGGCGTCAATATTATCGGCCATACCCTTGAGGTCACCACCTTTGGCAATTTAAAAATTGGCGACCATCTCAATCTTGAAATCGATATGCTGGCGCGCTACGTCGCCCGCCTGGAGGAAGCCCGCCGATGAGTGACAAAGACTATCTCTCAAAGATTGAAGAGGTAATCGACGAGGCGCGGGCCGGGCGCATGTTTATTCTCGTTGATGACGAAGACCGTGAAAACGAGGGCGATCTCGTTATTCCCGCTGACATGGCGGATGCTCAATCGGTTAACTTCATGGCCAAGCATGGGCGCGGGCTGATCTGTCTGTCTATTACATCAGGTCGTGTCAATAAACTCGGCCTGGCGTTGATGTCGACGGAAAACGCCTCGCGTCATCAAACCGCCTTTACGGTATCCATCGAGGCCCGCGAAGGGGTAACGACGGGCATCTCGGCGGCCGACCGCGCGCGCACCATTTCGGCTGCGATCGATCCATCTTCCGTGCCAGGCGATATTGTTTCGCCGGGTCACGTTTTTCCGTTGGTGGCGCGGGATGGAGGGGTGCTGGTTCGCGCCGGTCATACGGAGGCGGCGGTTGATATTGCGCGTCTTGCCGGTCGTGATCCTTCCGGCGTTATCTGCGAGATCATGAATGATGACGGCACCATGGCCCGTCTGCCCGATCTGGTCACCTTCGCCAAGGCCCATGATCTCAAGATTGCGACGATTGCCGATCTTATCGCCTATCGCCGTCGGACCGAGAAAGTTGTCGATCCGGTGCTTGAAACTCGCTTTAACAGTATTCACGGTGGCGATTTCAGAATGATTGTTTACGTCAACCGGGTGGCTTACGCTGAACATATCGCCCTGGTGAAGGGGGATATTACAACATCTGATCCGGTTCTGGTGCGTATGCATGGGCTGAATGTTCTCGAAGACGTTCTGGGCGACAGTCATTCCGGTCACGGCGGTGCCTTGCAGTCAGCCATGCGGATGATCGGGGAGGAGGGGCGCGGTGTGGTCGTTCTCATCCGCGAACCACGACCGACCAGTCTGCTTGAGCGTCTTAAGGTGCAGGCCGGTGAAGGCAGCGAGAATAGTGGCGATAAAAATGATCAACCGGCGGTTCAACTCAGGGATTACGGCGTCGGTGCACAAATTTTGCTAGACCTCGGCATAAAGGATATGATCTTGCTATCAAATACCAGACGCACCATCATTGGGCTGGACGGATATGGGTTGAGCGTGGTTGAGCAGCGACCGCTTGAGGCCGGTGACGACGAAGAAAATCAGGGAGGCTAAATCGATGGGTGACAAGTTACCAATCTTCGAGATCGAGGGTGATATGCTCGATCAGGCGGATAAGCCTCATATCCTGATTATTGAAGCGCCCTTCTACAAAGACATTTGCGCTGAGCTGTTAAAAGGGGCGGTCAAGGTTTTAGACGAGAACAAGGTTCCCTTTCGCTCTGTGAAGGTCCCTGGGGCACTGGAAATTTCCGCCGCCATTCGTTACGCCCTTCGGGCCAAGGAGTTTTCCCAGGAATTTCGCCGCTTTGATGGTTTTATCGTTCTTGGCTGTGTCATTCGCGGCGAAACCAGCCATTATGATCTTGTCTGTCACGAGGCGACCCATGGAGTCATGGAACTGGCGCGAGAAGCCACCCTTGCTGTTGGTTTTGGCCTCCTCACTGTTGAGAACAAGGAACAGGCGATGGCGCGGGCTGCGATTGACAAGGGCGACCAGGGTGGACGTGCCGCCAGGGCTTGTCTTCAGATGATCGAACTCAAGCGTCAACTCAAGCTCTTTCCCAGATGACCACCGCCAACGCTGCACCTGGAAAAGGCGCTTCCTCTCGACAAAATAAAAAATTCACATCCTCCGGTTTGCTCAAGGGCAGGAGTGCGGCGCGGCTCGCTGCTGTACAGGCCCTTTATCAAACCGTCCTTACTGATGTTTCACCCGATCAGGTGATCCTGGAGTTCACTTCTCACCGGCTTGATAAAGTCGGAGAGGGAACTGAAGCTGACGGGGTGGTCAAGCTGACCAATAAGGAGCGGGCGCTTTTTAGGCTTCTTGTCTCCGGCGTCAGTCGCCGGGTTAAGGAAATAGATGAGATGATCACTCCCAATCTCAGGGATGACTGGTCGCCAGAGCGGGTGCCGCCGCTTCTTCTATCGGCGCTCAGGGCCGGGGTGTTTGAGTTTCTTGAATGTGCCGATGTGCCGGTCAAGGTCGTCATCAATGAATATGTCAATCTCGCCCATGCTTTTTATGAAGGCCAGGAACCTGCATTCGTTAATGCGGTTCTTGACCGCATCGGCAAGGTTCTAAGAAAAGACGAACTGGAGAATTCCGGTGGTGACCGGCAAACTTAAAACCGGTGAATTCGAGCGTATCGCACGGTTCTTCGCTCCCCTTTCCAAACCTGTATCTGGTGCGTTTTCTCTCAGCGATGATACGGCTGTTCTCGATCTGACGGTCGGCCATCAACTGGTTGCTGCCAGCGATACTCTGGTTGAGGGCGTGCATTTTTTCGGCGATGATCCGGCACGCGATATTGCGCTGAAACTATTGGCGGTCAATCTCTCTGATTTTGCTGCCATGGGGGCTCACCCTAAAACCTATCTGCTTAATATCGCCTTGCCCGATTCGATTGACGACACTTGGCTTGAAGCGTTTTCCGCCGGGCTTGCCCAAGGCCAGGAACAATACCGGGTGACATTGGTCGGTGGCGACAGCGTATCGACGCCTGGGCCGCTTACACTATCGCTCACCCTTCTCGGTGAGATCGGGAAAGGCAGAGAGCTGCGACGAAACGGCGCAGGCGAGGGTGATTTGATCTATGTGTCGGGAACTATCGGTGATGCGGCCCTGGGGCTGAAGCTTCGCCAGGGTGAACTTGAGGGGCTTGTTGATGAAGATCGGGACTATCTGCTTGAACGTTATCGCCGTCCAACACCGCGCCTTGCCCTCGGCCAGGATTTGACCGGGCTGGCGCGGGCCGCCATCGACATTTCCGATGGGTTGGTTGCTGATCTTATGCATATGTGCCGACAATCTGGTCTGGCCGCCGAGCTTGCCGCTCCGGCTGTTCCTCTGTCTTTTGCCGGTCGGGCGGCGTTGGATCGTGACCCGGCGCTTATTGAGGCCGTTCTTACCGGTGGTGATGATTATGAACTGCTTTTTGCAGTGCCCGAAGACAGGGCCGACGAAATTAGCGCTCTGGCGTCAAAGCTGGATTTTGCCCTGACCCGGATCGGCCATTTTCGGGCTGGCGAGGGGGTTCGGATAATTGACGCAATGGGGGATGAAATTGAGTTTTCCTCACCCGGCTATCGTCACTTCTAGAATCTATCCTTCAGATCGCCTTTTTATCTTCATTTTTTAAACTGTGGTCATCGATCATAAGATATTTCCCGTAGAATTAACAACTGGCGCGGGTATTGATATTTGAAGCCGATAAAGGGTTTGACTGTTTTTCAGCCTGTTTGTGTTCCCCATGTTGCGGTTCGGGGTCTAATCTGGCATGTTCACCGCGTTTTGATGGCCCGGACGGTTTATCTGGGCGGCTTTTTTTAATTAAGGACCGTGTAGGGAGTTTTTTAAGAATGTCGGGTACTTATTGGTTGATCATTTCGTGTGGCGTGTTGGCGCTCGTTTATGGGGTTTACGCTGTTCGTTCGGTGATGGCGGCCGACACTGGTAATGACCGGATGCGGGAAATTTCCCTCGCTGTTCAGGAAGGTGCTGCTGCCTATCTTAATCGTCAGTATGCGACGATTGCAGTTGTCGGCATTATCATTGGGGTGCTGCTGGGGTGGCGCCTTGGCACTCATGTTGCCATTGGTTATTTCATTGGCGCCATTCTTTCCGCTGTTGCTGGCTATATCGGCATGAATGTTTCAGTGCGTGCCAATCTGCGCGTTGCCGAAGCCGCCCGTCACGGTCTCAAACCCGCCCATGATATTGCCTTTAAGGCCGGTGCTGTGACCGGCATGCTGGTTGTCGGTCTCGGCCTGCTCGGGGTTGCCATTTATTACGGCATTCTGATGCAGCAGTTTGACCGAGGTTCGTCTGAGGGTATGCGCGATATCATTGAGGCCCTGGTTGCCTTGAGCTTCGGCGCGTCTCTGATCTCTATTTTTGCCCGTCTGGGTGGTGGTATTTTCACCAAGGGTGCTGATGTTGGTGCCGATCTGGTCGGCAAGATCGAAGCCGGAATTCCCGAAGATGATCCCCGCAACGCCGCAGTTATTGCCGATAATGTCGGCGATAACGTTGGCGATTGCGCTGGCATGGCCGCTGATCTGTTCGAAACCTATGCGGTGACTGTGGTGGCGACCATGCTGCTCGCCTCGATCTTCTTCATTGGTGACGCCCAATGGTACATGATGCTCTATCCGCTGGCCATTGGCGGTGTCTGCATCATCGCCTCGGTGATCGGCACTTTCTTTGCCGGTCTGGGGGCAGACAACAAGGTGATGAAATCGCTCTACCGGGCGCTTTTCGTCACCGCGTTCATCTCTGCCGTGCTGATCTATTTCGTCACTGACCATATGCTCGGCATGTCGACAACCTATGATCTCGACGGTCTCTTCTTCCAGGGGCAGGATCTTTTCTATTCTGCTCTGACCGGTCTTGCGGTCACTGGTCTGATCGTCTGGATCACCGAGTATTACACCGGTACCGATTATCGCCCGGTCAAAAGCATCGCCAAGGCATCCACCACCGGCCACGGTACCAACATTATCCAGGGGCTGGCGGTTTCCATGGAATCGACCACCCTGCCGGTGCTGGTCATCTGCGGCGGTATTATCTTCTCTTATGCCAATGCCGGTCTTTTCGGTATTGCCATCGCCGCCACCACGATGCTGGCTCTGGCCGGGATCGTCGTCGCGCTTGACGCCTATGGGCCGGTCACAGATAACGCTGGCGGCATTGCCGAGATGGCTGATCTGCCCGAAGAGGTGCGTAAAAACACCGACATCCTTGATGCGGTGGGTAACACCACCAAGGCGGTCACCAAGGGCTATGCCATCGGTTCGGCGGGTCTTGCAGCCCTGGTGCTGTTTGCCGCCTATACCGAGGACATCCACTATTATTTCCCTGATATCGAGGTGTCGTTCCGCCTGCAGGATCCGTTTGTCGTCGTCGGCCTCTTTATCGGTGGTTTGCTGCCTTATCTCTTTGGTTCCATGGGCATGATGGCCGTTGGCCGTGCTGCCGGTTCTGTGGTTGTTGAGGTTCGCCGTCAGTTCAAGGAGATCAAGGGCATCATGGAAGGCACGGCGAAGCCTGAATACAGCCGTGCTGTCGATCTTCTGACCAAGGCGGCGATCAAGGAAATGATCGTGCCGTCGTTGCTGCCGGTTCTGGCTCCTGTCGTCGTCTATTTTGCCATTGAGGCGGTCGCTGGCCAGGTCAATGCTCTGGTCACCGTCGGCGCGATGCTGCTCGGCACCATCGTCACCGGCCTGTTCGTCGCCATCTCGATGACCTCAGGCGGCGGTGCCTGGGATAACGCCAAGAAGTATGTCGAGGACGGTCACGAAGGCGGTAAGGGCTCTGAGGCCCATCATGCCGCGATTACCGGTGATACCGTCGGCGATCCGTACAAGGATACGGCGGGCCCGGCGATCAACCCGATGATCAAGATCACCAATATCGTCGCTATCCTGCTGCTGGCCATTCTCGCGGCCTAAAGCGGTAACGACATCTCAACGAAAAAGCCCCGGCGGGAAACCTCCGGGGCTTTTTTGCGTCTCCTGCACAAAGATTTGAGGGCTACTTGCCCGGCATGCCGGGAGCGGACATGGCACCGGAGCCGGAGCCTTCGGGCATACGGCCATAGCTGGACAATAACTGCTCCCAGATGGTCACTTTTTTGCCCTGGGTCGGGGTAATGCGCTCGCTGATGTCAATTGAGCGACCATAATCTTCACCATAGGCATAAATATCGACCGCCACGCCTTCCCTGTCGAAGTTGATGGCAAGCACCTGCTGTTCCATGACCACCGGGTCAAAAAAGGCGACGGTCTGGGTCACCCGGCGGATGTAATACCAGTTATCATCGTCGAAAGGCGGGGTGGTGGAAGGTGTGCCGATCAGGTCGAGAACATCGTCCCTTGTGGTGACGCCAAGCTCAATGTCGGCAAGCTTGTCAGGTGAGGGGAGTTGGCCGTCAATATGTTCTGAAGAACTACAGGCGACAAGAAGCATGGCGGCAAGGCTGATCGTGAGAATGGATAAAGGGTTTTTCAAGAGGGGGCATCCCTGTCAGGGGGTGTTAAAAAAAACGGCTGCCGAAAATCCGGGGAAACGGCTTTCCCGGCCTTTACAAGCTTGATCCGAGACCATAAACCTGTGGCAATTGATTGTCACCGACAGTCCACATCTGTCAATATTGTCTACGCCCATCTTTTAAGGGTAATGCTGGAAGGGTAAGCCCCAATGTTTTTGAGTTCGCCCTACGATTTTGAGGCCAGAACCCTTTACGAGGCCATCGTTGCTCAGGCGCGTGCGCCGGGGTTTTACACAGAGATGAAGGTTCCAGACACCGTCGAAGGCCGTTTTGACATGATTGCGCTCCATTGTTTTCTGGTTCTCCACCGGTTGAAATCCGAAGGTGAAAAAGGCGGTGATCTGGCCCAATCTCTTTTTGATGTGCTTTTCGCCGATCTCGACGAAAATATTCGGGAAATGGGCGTCGGTGATCTTTCCGTCGGCAAATATGTGAAAAAGATGGCCAAGTCCTTTCTTGGCCAGATCGCCGCCTATGACGCGGCTCTCTATACAGAGGAAAAGGGAGGGCTTGATGTGGCCGGGGGCGATCTTTTGGCGAGCGCGCTCAGTCGCAACGTTTACGCCGCTATTGATGTTCCCAGGGCGACGATCGATAGTTTGAGCGATTATCTGCGGGGCCAGGTCGCCGTTCTTGCCGACCAGCCGATAAAGGAATTCCTGTCAGGGCGAGTAACCTTCGCAACGACTCCATAATTCCCGGTTTCGGGCTTTTTTGGTCTTATGTTTTAGTTTAACTATATATCATATGTATATGATTTTAAGCGATAAATTGCCATCTTAACATAGGGATGCAGAGAGCAGATGACCGAGGTGCCAATTTCTGAATTTTCTCGTATCGTTTCCATTGCCCGGCTCGGTGGCGAGGAAGAAACACACGAAATCACGGCCACGGCGGAGGAATGTCTCGCCCTTTCCAGGCGCTTTGATCTTCAGGATCTTAGCGGTCTGACGGCCAGGGTTGGTCTGAAACGGATTAAACACGGCGCCCAGATAAGGCTTGTGACCGGTTTTGATGTTGATGTGGTGCAGAATTGCGTTGTTTCTCTGGAGCCGGTTCCAGCGCACATTACCGAAGATTTCATCATTCTTTTTGAACCGGCCGACTCTGAGGCCGAGCAGGCACCCGAAGAGAGTGATGGCGGTGAAATACTGATTGAAGACGTGGAAAACGATGCAGAGCCTCTCTTTGGGGAGGAAATAGATATCGGCGAATGTGTCGCCCAGTATCTCTCTCTGTCGCTCCCACCCTATCCCCGGGCACCCGGAATCGGGGGGGATTTAGCCCATTTGGAGCCCTTGGGCGATTCTGATGTCACAGGAGATGTCACAGGAGATATCACAGGAGATATCACAGGAGATATCACAGAAAAAAATCCATTTGCTGTCCTGAAAGCATTGAAAAAAGGAAGCTGAAGGCGTAAACACCCCATTCTTGTTGCCCGGCGCGTGCTTTTTGGCTAAGTAAGCGGGCGTCCTGAATACGTTTGAGCCTGATAGAGAGTGAATTATGGCAGTCCCAAAGAAAAAGATATCTACGTCGAGGCGGAACATGCGCCGCTCGCACGATGCGCTGAAGCGCAAATCGATCAACGAATGTCCGAATTGTGGTGAGAATAAACTCCCCCATCACGTCTGTGATTCCTGCGGTCATTATCGCGACCGTGTCGTGACCGAAGTCGAGGCTGTTTAGGCCCCCTTCCTTCAACGGGAGAATTCAGGATTGCGTGAAGGCATGATCATTGCCCTTGATGCCATGGGCGGCGATAACGCCCCCGATATTGTGGTCAGGGGCGCTGCTGTCGCGCGGGAACGTTTTCCTGATGTTCATTTTCTCCTGTTCGGCGATGAGTCCAGATTGGCGCCGCTTCTTGATGCCCATTCGGAATTGAAGTCCTGCACGTCGATCCGTCACGCCCC
>JABJES010000208.1 GCA_018663165.1 Rhodospirillaceae bacterium | reverse complement strand
ATGTGGCGGCTATT
Organism: Rhodospirillaceae bacterium; assembly: GCA_018663165.1. Classification (GTDB taxonomy): domain Bacteria; phylum Pseudomonadota; class Alphaproteobacteria; order UBA11136; family UBA11136; genus JABJES01. The sequence continues at coordinate 12,404 of JABJES010000208.1, read as the reverse complement.
CGCGCCAGCCAGTTGGGGATGAAGGTGGCATTGGTTGAGGCAGCCGAGCTCGGGGGCATTTGCCTGAACTGGGGATGCATTCCCACCAAGGCCCTGCTGCGCACTGCCGAGATCTATCATCTTGCTAAACGTTCAAGTGAATATGGCATTAATATCAAAGGTCTATCGTTTGATCTTAATAAAATAGTTGAACGTTCTAGAGCGGTCGCCGGGCAGCTCAGCTCTGGCGTTACCTATTTGATGAAGAAGAACAAGATCACGGTCATTAACGGCTATGGGCGACTTTCGGGTAAGGGCCAGGTGGCGGTGGAAAAGGACGGCAAACCGGTGGCCTCGCTCACCGCCCCCCATATCATTCTCGCCACCGGGGCCAGGGCGCGAAGTCTTCCCGGTCTCGAGCCTGACGGCAAGCTGGTCTGGACCTATCGCGAAGCGTTGATGCCCGACCAGGTGCCGGTGCGTCTGCTGGTCATCGGGTCGGGGGCCATTGGCATCGAATTTGCCAGTTTTTTCCACCATCTGGGGGCGCAGGTGACGGTGGTTGAGGTAATGGATCGCATTTTGCCGGTTGAGGATTCCGATATATCAGCCGCAGCGCGGAAATCCTTTGAGGCCCAGGGCATGACGATCTTTACCTCGACCACGGTAAAGGCCCTGAAAAAGGGTAAAAATACGGTTTCGGCGACGATAGAAGGGCCAGATGGCGCTCAGAGCCTTGAATTCGACCGCGCCATTCTCGCTGTCGGCATTACCGGCAATGTGGAGGATATCGGCCTTGAAAACACCGGCATAAAAGTTGATCGCGGTCATGTCATCGTCAATAAATGGCTGGAAACCAATGAGCCGGGGGTTTACGCCATCGGCGATCTGGTCGGTCCGCCATGGCTGGCCCACAAAGCCAGCCATGAAGGCGTCGTCTGTGTTGAACGGATCGCCGGAATAACCGGCGTCCATCCGGTCGATTACGGCAATATTCCCGGCTGCACCTATTGTCTGCCCCAGGTGGCCAGCGTCGGGATGAGCGAGGCCGCCGCTATTGAGGCCGGGCATGAGGTCAAAATCGGGCGCTTTCCTGCGATTGCCAACGGCAAGGCCATCGCATTGGGTGAAACCGAAGGGCTGGTGAAAACCGTGTTTGACGCTAAAACCGGGGCGCTTCTCGGTGCTCATATGTTCGGCGCCGAGGTGACCGAGCAAATTCAGGGCTTTGTTATTGCCCGCACCCTCGAAACCACCGAGGCCGAGCTGATGGCGACCATTTTCCCCCATCCCACCTTGTCGGAAATGATGCACGAATCGGTGCTCGACGCTTTCGGGCGAGTGATCCATTCTTAAAGGTCCATAAATGAGCAAAATCAGCGAAATATATGCCGATATTGCGCCCCTGCCCAAGCCCGACTGGATCAGGGTCAAGGCTCCGAATCCGGAGGAGTTTGCCGCCACCCATGCTCTGATGCGTGAGCTTTCCCTTAACACCGTCTGTGAAGAGGCGGCCTGCCCCAATATCGGGGAATGCTGGGAAAAACGTCACGCCACGGTGATGATTCTGGGTTCTGTGTGCACCCGCGCCTGCGCCTTTTGTAATGTCCGCACCGGCAAGGGTGAGGCGGTTGATACCCATGAGCCGACCCATGTGGCCCAGGCTGCTTCCCGTCTTGGCCTCGCCCATATCGTTATTACCTCGGTGGATCGGGATGATCTTGATGATGGTGGTGCCGGACAATTTGTGCAGGTGATCAAGGCTCTGCGCGCGACCACACCACAAACCAGTATTGAGGTTCTGACTCCGGATTTTTTGCGTAAAGACGGGGCGTTGGAAGCGGTGATCGCCAGCGGCCCGGATGTTTTCAACCATAACCTTGAAACCGTGCCCCGGCTCTATCCTTCGGTGCGCCCCGGTGCGCGCTATTACCATTCCTTGCGTCTGCTGGATCGGGGCAAGGAAATGTCACCGGATATTTTCACCAAATCCGGCATCATGGTGGGCTTTGGTGAGAGCCAAAACGAGGTGTCACAGGTGATGGATGATTTGCGCTCGGCGCAAGTCGATTTCCTCACCATCGGCCAGTATCTGCGTCCGACGAAGCGCCATATTCCGGTGGCCGAATATGTGACGCCTGAAACCTTCGCGGCTTACGCCGATCTGGCGCGGGCCAAGGGGTTTCTTCTCGTCTCAAGCACGCCGCTCACCCGCTCATCCTTTCATGCCGGCGATGATTTTGCCGACCTGAAAGCGGCGCGGGCGGCAAAGGCGCAATAAATCATGCCGACCCATGCCGAGAATCGCGACCTGCCTTATTCTCCGCGCCAGCTTTATGATCTGGTCGCCGATGTCGAGCGTTATCCGGAATTCCTGCCCTGGTGCCGGGCCGCGCGGATCATCCAGCGCAAAGACAATGAATTCACCGCCCAGGTGGTGATCGGCTACAAGATGGTGCGCGAGAGTTTCGTCTCCCGTGATGTCTTGAGCCCGCCCGGCGGTGGAGTGGATGGTGATGGGCCAAATGGGGACGGATCGGGGCGTATCGACGTGACCTATGAAGAAGGCCCTTTCCGCTATCTCAATAATCACTGGATATTTGAACCCAAAGAGGTCGACGGCAAACCGGGGTGTCGGATCGATTTCTTTATCGATTTCGAATTCCGCTCACATCTGCTGCAAAAGGTGATCGGCGCGCTGTTTAACGAGGCCGCCTTAAAGATGATCGACTCTTTTGAGAAACGCGCGGCTGAGCTCTACGGCGACGCTTTGAGGTAAGGAGCCCGACGAGGCTCATGCGCGTTTCGTCCCATGGCTTCCGGATGTGGCTTCCGGATGTGGCGTTCTCAAATAATTACATCCATAATCACGCCAGATGTGCAGAGAGCTGGAATGGAGTTCACATATGACCCGCACTTTTGAGGTTGATTGTTGCATTGTCGGCGGTGGGCCTGCCGGAATGATGGCGGGGTTGCTGTTCGCCCGCGCCGGGTGCAAGACCCTTGTTCTGGAAAAACATAGCGATTTCCTGCGCGACTTTCGCGGCGATACGGTACACCCCTCAACCCTTGAGATCATGCAGGAGCTTGGTCTGTTGGAGGAATTTTTAAAACGTCCCCATCAACCGCTTTCCCATCTTGCCGGAATCTTCGGCGGTGAACGGGTTGAGATGATCGATTTTTCGTTGATCGACGCGACCTGCAAGTTCGTTGCCCTGATGCCTCAATGGCATTTTCTTGACTTTATATCCGGCGCCGCAAAAAGCCTTCCTGATTTCTCTGTTGAGATGAATGCTCATGTGACAAGCCTTATCGAGGAAAACGGTCGGGTTGTTGGTGTGCACAGCGAAACCGCAGACGGCCCCATGGAGGTGCGGGCAAAACTCGTCATTGGTGCCGACGGGCGCGGGTCAACAGTGCGCGACTGCGCCGGGTTCAAGGTCAAGGATATCGGCGCGCCAATTGATGTTCTGTGGTTCCGGGTGCCCCGCGACCTCGATGAAGATGAAGAGCTATTGCTCAATGCCGGTGCCGGTAACTTCGTCGTTACCATCGACCGGGGCGATTATTATCAATGCGCCTTTGTCATTCCAAAGGGTGGCGCGGATGCGGTTAAAAAGCAGCCCCTCGACGCCTTCCGCAAAGCTGTCATTTCCACCGTGCCGTTTCTGAGAGGCAAGATGGACGCGCTGACCGATTTCGATGATGTGAAACTGCTTACGGTCACCATCGACCGGCTTGAGCGCTGGTCGCGACCGGGCCTGTTGATGATCGGTGACAGCGCCCACGCCATGTCGCCGGTCGGCGGGGTTGGAATTAATCTGGCGATCCAGGATGCGGTGGCGGCCGCCAATCTGCTGGCCGGGCCGCTTGCCGACGGCACTCTCAAGGATGATGATCTGGAAAAGGTGCGTAAACGTCGCCTAATGCCGGTGCGCGTCACCCAGTTCATGCAGGGGCAGGCCCAGAACCATATTCTTAAACCTGCTCTCGCCAAGGGCAATGTAAAACCGCGCCCGCCGTTGCCTCTTCGTCTGATGTCGAAACTAACCTGGTTAAAGCGCCGGGCGTCCGCTTTTGTCGGCTTGGGGCTGCGGCAGGAACACGTCTGCTCCCCCGAGCGCCATAAGCCGACAAGTCCAAAGAATTAAATCGGCGATCACCTAACAGCTAACGATTACTATCACGCCTGATGTTGAGGTCGATGTGCCAACCGCTGTGGTTTTCTGGTGGCCTTTGCCGGCCGCCACCTGATCGAGTTGTTCGTCATTTAATTCTGCACCCGCCTGTTCGGCGATATAGGCCTTGGCGGCATCCAGGGTGACATTATAGCCCTTGGCATTTGCCGCCTCGATCACCGAAGACAGGCCAATAGCCCCTGACTTCACGTCGTCGAGAAGGGCGCCATCCTTTTTCATGTCGTTGATGAAACGCTCAACTTCCTGTCTGCTCATAGTGAGTTCCTCCCTGTTCAAAAAAAATCCATCATCACCTTCTGCCTGATCAATGGAAAATTCAAGACCCTAGAATTATTATGGAAAATAACTCAGCCCGACCCCTGATCTGGGGCCATGGAATTCTCACCCCGCCATGAACACATCATAGCGGGTGGTTTTTCCGCTGATCTGGTGGGAGGGGGCGGGGAGCCCCGCCATTGGCTCTGCCCGCTTCGGCCATTTCAGGACAACTCGATTTTTGGCAGAGGCCAAGGCCGCTTTCATCAACCGGGTTGCATCCTCATCAACGCCGACGATCTGACGGATCAGGCGCAATTCATTTTTCACAAGGGCGGTTTTTTTGCGTGGGGGATGCATCGGGTCAACCAGAACCACGTCTGGTGACAGACCGGGTAACAGGTCAATGGCATCGCCAAGGATCAGAGTCATGCGCTCAACCACTTGCGCGATATCACCGTCGGCATTTCTGGCCCGCGCCATTCCGTCTTCCAACAAGGCGTGGATAATGGGTGAGCGTTCAATCAGGGTAACTTTCGCGCCCAGGGAGGCGAGCAGGAAAGCATCCCGGCCGAGACCGGCCGTCGCATCAATTACACTCGGGTTAATGCCGCCCTTCATCCCCACCGCCTTGGGCAGAGCCTGACCGCGGCCACCGCCGAAACGAAACCGGTGGCCCACGGCACCACCGGTGAAATCACAGATCAGCTTGTCCAGCTCGGGGGTTTTATCCTCGGATGACATCTATTTCCCTGAAACGATTGTTTACGGGCGTTATGAGCGCGGAATTTTTCCCGGATCAAGGAACCAATGGGCTATTTGTGGGCGATCGGTTTTTCCGTGAAAAGATAGTCCTTGAGCTCCTTATCGAAACTCGGATCTTTCCGTCTGATCCACTCCAACACCATTGCGGCGTGTTCTTTCTCTTCATCCCGGTTATGGATCAGGATTGTCTTTAGGTCGCTATCTTTACAGGCGTCGACTCTTTGATTGTACCAGTCGACGGCCTCCAGTTCCTCCATCAAAGAGATGATTGCCCGGTGCATGTCCTTTGTTGCATCGGATAATTCCTCGACCGGTTCGTGATATCCTTCGTTTGCCATTTTAACTCACCTTTCGTTGCTGGGCTGCGTTGCTCTTGATGTCCTTATCGATTGGCTTGAGTGTAACTGAAATTATCGAACTAGAAAATGATACTGGCCTTTTGCCCCCCCCGGACTTGGCGAGGCCATAGGCTTCGTCTATACCATCGTCGATGGAAGAATTTGACATCATCATCATTGGCGCGGGTGCCGCAGGCCTTATGTGTGGGGCCGAGGCCAATAATCGCGGGTGCCGGGTGCTGATTATTGATCATGCGCCCAAGGTCGGGGAAAAGATCCGCATCTCTGGCGGCGGGCGCGCCAACTTCACCAATATGGATGTTACGCCAGCCAATTATCTCTCGGACAATCCGCGTTTTTGCGTTTCGGCGCTGAAGCGCTATACCCAGCATGATTTCATTGCCCTGGTTGAAAAGCATAATATTGCCTATCACCAGCGCGATCACGGCCAGTTGTTTTGTGACGGCTCGGCGAGCCAGATCATCGACATGCTAGTTGAAGAAGCAAATGGCGTGACCATTGTAACGGCGACGAATGTGACGCGGGTTTCAAAATCGGAAAATATTTTCACCATTGAGACTGATCGTGGTTCCTATCGGGCGGGTGCCCTAGTCATTGCTACCGGCGGGCCGTCGATCCCGAAAATGGGGGCCAGCCGCTTTGCGTATAATATGGCCAAACAGTTCGGCTTATCTGTGATCGAGCCCCACCCCGGTCTGGTGCCTCTGACTTTCGATAATGAGACATTGGCCCGGCTTGATGGGCTGGCGGGGGTCTCACTGGACCCAACAACGGTGACGCTTGGCAAGGTGAGCTTCACCGAGGCATTGCTGTTTACCCATCGGGGCCTCAGCGGGCCGGTGATTTTGCAAATCTCGTCCTATTGGCGGGTCGGCGAGACGATGACAATTAATCTTCTCCCCGACATTGATGTCTTCCAGCATCTCAAAGAGGCCAGAGCCAGCCAGCCGAAAAAAGAAGTGCGTACGGTTCTGGCGCAAATTCTGCCCAATCGCCTGGCGCAAAAGATGGTTGAATGGACGGGTTGTGAGGGGCGTTTGGCCGAGACCCCCGACAAGGCTCTGCGGCGTCTGGGCACACAGATCAACGGCTGGTCCATTACCCCTGACGGATCGGAAGGCGACCGTGTGGCAGAGGTGACGGTGGGCGGTGTCGATACCAGGGAATTGTCGTCAAAAACCATGGAGGCCAAATCGGTCCCCGGTCTCTATTTCATCGGCGAGGCGGTTGACGTCACCGGGCATTTAGGCGGCTTTAATTTCCAATGGGCCTGGGCGTCGGGCCATGCTTGCGGTACCGCTTGTGGCCAGGTGGCGTGATGGTGCTCTAGCGGGCAATAAACAGTCGACCGACTGGCCTGGGTACCTGCGGCACTGTAGAGTGGGCCAAAGCAGAATATCTTTATTATACCTGGGTGCATTGAAGATTGAATAAGCGCTGCGCCTTCAAAACCGGCAATGTGGCTGGCCATTCATACCATTACAGCCGAGTTATACGGCTAAAAAGAGACGTTGCGCCTCAATCCTCAGGACGATAGTGTTTGCAAAAGGCTTATAGAAAGTATGGATAAGATCACACTCTAGTTTTTAGAACCATATCCCGACTGCTTCCACGCGAATGAGGTTAATGGAACGTGCAATGACATACAGAAAGCACTTCAACCTGAATGTGTCGGATATCGACCTCATCGAAACCTCCTTAAGGAAGGAGTTGCACGTTCGTTCGGAAAAATACCAGGAATCAGCAAAGCAGAAGAATGCAAAGGAAATGGATAGCTTCAAGCTGAGCTTGTCGGAAATCACGAATCTCCTTGGCAAAATCCATGACCAGAAATTCTGGTACCAAGGTGATCCTGCTAAGCCCATGGTGCCAAAAGGATAAGAATGAATAATATCCCCACATCCCAGCAGTGGGCCCTGCTCTTTCAAGACAGCCAATCCGCTAATCATCCCATGGCCATGGGCTAGAGAAGAACGCGTGGTGTTTTCTCAAAAAACATCGAATGAAGTTGGTTGGGGGAGCGTTTTTATTACCCTATACGAAGATAAAGCGACCCCGTTGGCATACTGGAAAGTTGAGGGCTTTCGGGATGAAGCTTGAAGCTGCAGTGAGCCCTGAGCCGTATCGGCTGAAAATCGACGGTAAGTCGGTTGAAGCGATGGCCGGCGAGACCATCCTGGAAGTAGCCCGCCGTGTGGGCATCGATATTCCTGCAATGTGCGCCGATCCTCGAATGAAACCCACGGGTGATTGCGAATTGTGCAATGTCGTCCTTGGCGGCCAGGCAGACCTGGTAAAGGCCTGCATGACTGTGGCCGAAGAGGGCATGACGGTCGAGACCAAAAATTCAGAATTGAAGGCGCTTCGCAAGGACAGGCTCAACACCTATCTTGCCGATCACAACGCCTATTGCCAACCGCCCTGCACGGATGCGTGCCCCGCCGGGATCGACATTGCCGGCTACATTGATCTCATCCTGAAGAAAGATTATGCGGGCTCGACGGCTCTCATAAAGGAGATGCTGCCGTTACCGGGCGTACTCGGGCGCGTGTGTCCGCGCCCTTGCGAAGACCCTTGCAGGCGCGTTCAGATTGACGAAAAGCCGGTCGCAATTTGCGCCTTGAAACGCTTCGCAGCGGACAAGGCTGCCGAAACAGGGTTGCCAACGCAGCCCGAGCCAAAGCCTGCCACCGGCAAACGCGTCGCCGTCGTTGGCGCCGGTCCGACGGGCCTGTCCGCAGCCTACTATCTGGCGCTTGAGGGGCATAAGGTTACGTTACTCGAAGCGGAAAATAAGGCGGGTGGCATGTTGCGCTTCGGCATTCCGCCCTACCGCCTGCCCAATAGTGTGCTTGACCAGGAGATCAACGACATCCTGGCGCTCGGCGTCGAACTAAAGACGAATCAGATTATGGGCCGCGACTACCAGATCGATACGCTTAAGAATCAGGGATTTGATGCTGTATACCTGTCCATCGGTGCCATGGTCGCCAAACCGGCGGGTATTCCCGGCGATGACGCTGAGGGCGTTATGTCGGCGATCAAGTTTCTCGCCGACGTCAATTGGAATAAAACAGTTGATGTCGGTAAACGTGTTATCGTCATCGGTGGAGGTTTCACGGCAGCAGATGCGGTGCGGACAGCACGCCGGGTCGGCGCGTCCGAAGTTACGATGATGTACCGGCGTTCGCGCAAGGAGATGTCGGCGGCCGCGCACGAAATACACGAATGTGATGTCGAGGGCGTCACGCTCGACCTCCTCACAGCTCCCATTTCTGTAATTGTTGAGAATAGACGCGCGGTTGGGATTACGTCGCAGCGCATGGAGCTCGGCGAACCCGATGACAGCGGCCGCCGCCGTCCGGTTCCGATACCGGGTTCGGAGTATGATACGCCTGCAGACACTGTTCTGATGGCGATCGGACAGGATGTTGATGTTGCCTCGCTCAATGAGGGCGACCTCGGTCTCGATGAAAGATGGGGCACCATCGAGGTCGACCCATCAACGATGATGACTAACCTGCCCGGTGTTTTCTCCGGCGGTGATTGCGTCACTGGCGCCGCCACCGTCGTCGAAGGTGTGGGGGCTGGGCGCTTGGGCGCCTTCGCTATCAATGCCTATCTGAACGGTGCCGACGAAGCCGGAATTGCCGCCGCCATCCATCAGCACAAACCCAAGTTTTTCGACATCGGCGCGAAAGCCGCCTCGCCGGAACCGCTGAATGAAATGCCGGTGCTTGATGGAGATGGCCGTCTCAAAGCGTTCGACAATGCGGAAAATGGCGGTGATGTGGACAACGACGAGGCCTTCAAGGAGGTTGAAGTCGGGTTTTCGGAGGAAGTAGCCTTGAAAGAGGCAAGTAGATGCCTGATGTGCCGTTGCCAGGCGGCCGGCGTGTGTACGTTGCAGAGCTTGTCCCTCGAATACGGTGCTGGAACCAAGGATTACCTGGGCAAGGAAGCATGGAAATGAATATAGCTCTCAAGGCCAAAGAGTATGAACCGGTTGATCCGGGCGTTGAGCCGCCGCTTGTGTCCTGGCCGTTTTTTCAGCTCGAATTCGAGAAGTGTATCAAATGCCTGCAATGCGTACGTATCTGCGACGAAGTCCAGCACCGTAGAGTCTATACAATTGAAAAGTCGGGCTACCCGACACTCGTCAGCGGCACCAACGACTTCCGCGACACCCAATGCAACAACTGCGGTCAGTGTGTCGGTGTGTGCCCGACGGGCGCATTGAAGGATCTGTCCGACACCGGTGTTTTACCTAAGAACCTACGCAACAAAACCACCACGACGTGTAGTTATTGCGGTGTCGGCTGTGCCATTGAGCTGGAAACGGAAATGGGCAAGGTGGTCGCCGTCAATCCCTCGCTCGCCTCAGACGCCAACATCGGCAATCTGTGCGTCAAGGGCCGTTTCGGCATGGACTTCATTCATCATCCCGATCGTTTGACACAGCCGCTGATGCGCCGTGGTGGCAAGGACAGCCCGCTTGAGCCGGCAAGTTGGGATGAGGCTATTGCCTTTACGGCCAAACGCCTCAATGAGGTTAAGGCCAAGCACGGCGCCCATTCTCTTGCCGGATTCACTTCGGCGCGCGCCACCAATGAGGATAATTTTGTTTTCCAGAAGATGACCCGGTGCGCCTTCGGCACCAACAACATCGACCACTGCGCACGGCTGTGCCATATGGCCTCCGCCGTTGCTTTGAAAAAAGCCGTCGGCTCCAGCGCCCCTTCCGCCTCAAGTCCCGATGTGCGCATGGCTACGGCTTTCATCGTCTGCGGAACAAACACCACCGTGACGCACCCTGTCATTTCAAGCCAGGTCTTCAAGGCCAAGTATGAGAGCGGGGCAAAGATTGTCGTCATCGACCCGCGCCGCATCGAGATGGTCGATCACGCCGATGTGTGGCTAAGACCGAAGAACGGAACCAATGTCGCCGTGCTGAACGGTCTTGCCCACATCATCTGGAAGGCGGGACTAGCCAATGATGCGTTCATCGAGGCGCGAACGGAAAACTGGCAGAACTACATCAAGGGTCTCGAGAAATATACGCCCGAGTATGTTGAAGAAGTTTCCGGCGTGCCAAAGAGCCGACTGCAGGAAGCCGCGTTAATATATGCCGAGGCCTCAAGGGGCATGTTGTTGTGGGGCATGGGCATCACTCAACACCTGACTGGCGTCGATGGCGCTCTGGCCATGGCTAATCTCTCACTCCTCTCGGGTCACGTCGGGCGTCCCGGCACCGGCTTTATCCCGCTGCGCGGCCAATCCAATGTGCAAGGCTGCTCCGACATGCAGGGCCAGCACAACAACCTTCCCGGCTATCACGACATCAAAGACCCCAAGGATCGTGCCAAGTTTGAGAAGGCCTGGGGGGTCGCGATGCCTGAGGACGATTTTCTGACGATAATCGAGATGGAGGAAGGTGCGTGTGACGGCAACATCAAGGCCATGTACATCATGGGCGAGAATCCCATGGGCTCAAGCCCTGACATAAAAGAGGTCGAGCACGGCCTGAAAAAACTCGAATTCCTCGTCGTGCAGGAACTGTTCCTGTCCGAAACGGCGGCGCTGGCCGACGTCGTATTCCCTGCAGCGAGTTTTGCTGAAAAGGAGGGCACCTTCACCAATACAGAGCGCCGTGTGCAACTCGTCCGCAAAGCGGTCGAACCGCCCGGTGAGGCGCGGGCCGACTGGGAAATTATTTGCGACGTATCGACCGCCATGGGCTATTCGATGAGCTATCCGGGCGGCGCTGCGGAAATCATGGAAGAGATCGCCTCTCTGGTGCCGTCCTATGCCGGCATCTGCCACGAGCGGCTTGGCGGCAGCGGTCTGCAGTGGCCCTGCTTTGATACCGAGCACCCCGGCACCCGCTTCCTTTATGAGGATAATTTCCCTACGGCCTCCGGCAAGGGTCTGTTCCATGTCGTCAACCAGGACGACGCGGGTGAGGATGTGGCCGATGATGACTATCCGTTGAACCTCAGTACGGGCAGGTTGCTCGAGCATTATCACACGGGCACCATGTCCAGGCGTTCGAAGGGACTTGATCATATGCGGCCCGAAGGCGAGGTTGAGGTGCACCCCGAAGACGCGCGGCGCTACGACCTGGAGGACGGCTGTATGGGACGCATCGTCACCAAGCGCGGTTCGATAGACGTCAAGGTCTTCGTGACTGACCGGACACCGGAGGGAGCAATTTTCTACCCGTTCCACTTCGCCGAAGCGCCAGCGAACCGGCTGACCAGTGCCACCTTCGACAAGGCCTCGCAAACCCCGGCCTACAAGCGAACCGCGGCAAAGATAGGACGGGTCCAATCGAAACAAGATGCGTCCGCATCATAACTCGGAGTTGCGGGACATACCTGAGGAACTCAAAGCCACCAGCGTCATGTGGATGGAGATCGACGAGGCGTCGGCCAAGCTGCACCAGGGCGGTCCCAAGGACGATGAAGATGATTATAGCCTGCCGGTCTGGGCGGGGGTGCTGTCGATACGCACTATGATCGGCAAGCCCGAACCCTGTTCGCGCCTGCCCGAAGGGGTCAATGAGCCGGATTACCTGGGGCATTGAAGATTGAATGAACGGTGACGCCGTTCGGCCTTTACGTGTGATCTTTACGCACAACCTATCTTGACCGTGCGGACCTCCGAGGTCCGCCAGCGGTATTTCTGGTGTTGGCTTTGCCCCCTGGGCTTGATAGGGAAGCCGATCCAGGATCGAACTGGCCCGGTCGGGTCTGTTCGGCCGCTTGCCCGGCATTGGCTTTCCGTTTGATGGCTTTTTGCAGCGTCTTTGCCTTTGCCCGTTCTCTGGCTTTCGCTTTGGTCATGT
>JABJES010000063.1 GCA_018663165.1 Rhodospirillaceae bacterium | reverse complement strand
GTATTACGGTTTTTCCACCCTCCATTGGCGCGCCGCCGGCATGGAAGACAGCATGATCGGCTTATTGTGGGGATTAGGCGTGGTCGCCGAAATTCTGCTCTTTGCCTTTTCAGGCCGGGTTATCGCACAATTCGACCCCAGAGCCCTTCTGGTCATCGCCGGCAGTGCGGGAATCCTGCGCTGGATCGTCATTGGGTTGACCGTTTCCCCGGTCTTGCTTGCCCTTGTTCAGGTCCTTCATGGCCTGACCTTTGGTGCCGTTCATCTGGCCGCCATGTATTTCATCGCCCGGCAGGTCTCGCGAAACTGTTCGGCAACCGCCCAGGGGCTTTACTCCTCCACCGCCATGGGCGCGGCACTTGGATTGGGGATGTTTCTCTCAGGCCTGCTGTATGCCAAGGTCACGGGGGGCGGGTTTCTGGTCATGGCGCTGTTTTCCGCCGCCGGGGCCAGCGCTGCCTTTTTCCTGCCCGGTGAGCGAAAAAAAGTTGAAACGGCTTAACCCTTCTCTTGCAGAGTAACCCGTAAGGCTTTAATTACAGCAGATTGCTGGTTCTTTATGCCGGATTAGCTCAGTTGGTAGAGCAGTGGTTTTGTAAACCAAAGGTCGCGGGTTCGACTCCTGCATCCGGCACCATTCCCGCAATATCAAATTACGCCATCATTAAATAACACCATCGCATTCAGACTTAGAATTCCTTAATATCTTTCTGATATGACAAATGCTTCGGGGAAAAGTGTAACCAGTGAGTGAGGGGGACCATGTCAGGTCATCAAGCGAAAAAAGAGTTTTCAATCGAACGTAATATGCGGGCGGTGGGAATTGAACCATCGTCGGTGTTTGCTTCTGCTCAAGCGCCTTTGGATGGTGAGTCAGTTTCCAATGCCGAACTTCTAGAGGCGCTTAACGCCCTGGGCAATCAGGTGGACTCCCTTAAGGCGAGCCTGAGCGATCTTCCCGCCCAGCAATCTGCTCCTCAGGAAAGCATGCATTCTGAGACCATCGAGGATGAAAACCTGGCCAAGGACGTGCGGGTGGAAATCGCCCAGATGGTCCGCTCCATCGGCGCCGCCAAGCGCGAAATTTCCCAGATCAAGCACCCCATGTCCGATGATGACCAGATCCTCAGAGCGTCGAGCGAGCTTGACGCCATCGTCGAAGCGACCGAAGTCGCAACCAATGGCATTCTCGAAGCCTCTGAGGAAATCGACGGATTACTCAAGGAACTCGAATCCAAATATTCCGCCGAAGAAGACCTCGTGGACGGATGCGAAAAAATCGCCAATCTGGTGATCGGCATCATGGAACATTGTAATTTCCAGGACATCACCGGCCAGCGTGTCACCAAGGTCGTCAAGACCATGAGGTTCATTGAGGATCGCATCCTCGCCATGATCGGCATCTGGGGAGTCGACGCCTTTTCCGACCTGCCGGTTGAGGCGGAAGGCGAGGCCGAAGGAGATGGAGAAGACATTATGCATGGCCCGCAACTGGCCAATGAAGGTATTTCCCAGGATGACATTGATGCCCTGTTCGACTGATCCAATATCATCCCGCCCGATCTGGACGACGCTCTTTGCCGCTTTTTCTTTTGCTCTTGTCCTGGCCGTCTTTGCCCCGGCTTGGTTTGCCCCCGCTTGGGCCGATGAGGAAAGCTGTGACACCCATCTCGATGCCGCCGGTAATCCGGTGACATCCTGCACCGGTGCCGATCTGGTCCCCCAGGCCACCACCCCGGACAAGCACCAGATGCGCCATAAGCTCGGTGATCTGCCCCACATAACCGTTTATGACCCCTCGGGCATGAACGTGGTCAATGACTGCAATCCCTCAGCCGGGGAATGCCCGCTCGGCTATGAAGACGGGATGTTAAATAACAATACCGGCTTTCTTCCCCCCCTCGAAGAAGGCGCGGGCGATGGCGACCAGGGAATTAGCACAATCGATTAAGTGTATTTGTTTACGGGATATTATCCTGACTGTCGGCGGGTTGATCCTCTTGCCTTACGCCGGGTATGTCATCCTCGTCGAACAGTATCCGGCTGGCCTCGCCCTCCAGATCATCATACTGTCCTGACTTCAGAGCCCACAGAAAAGCAACCAGACCGCATAGCCCCATGAACAGGGCGATAGGGATAAGAAAGAGAAGCGCGTCCATCAGGCTCGCCGCCTTTTGCCAAGCCGCAAGGCGTTGCCGATAACCACCAGCGACGAAGCCGACATAGCCGCCGCCGCAATCAACGGCGTCACCAGACCGGCCATGGCCAGAGGAATGGTGACAATGTTGTAGGCAAAGGCGAGGCCGAAGTTTTGCTTTACCAGCCGGTCTGCCTTACGCGCAATGGCAAGCGTTTCAGTCACCGGAGCCAGACGCGCCCCCTGAAAGACCGCATCGGCCGCATTCTGACTGATATCGGCAGCCGAGGATGGCGAGAGAGAAACAAATGCCGCCGTCAGGGCCGGGGCATCGTTCAAGCCATCGCCAACCATCAGCACATGACGCCCTTCTTCCTCCAATTGTGAAAGCCGCGCCACCTTATCGGCAGGAGAGCATCCGGCCTGCCAATCTTCAATCCCCAGCCGTCCGGCAAGTGCAGCGGCAACCGGCGGGCGGTCGCCCGACAAAAGTGAGACCGGCAATTCCATGGATTTCAGTTTTTTCAGTATTTCCTCGCCATCTTCACGCAGGGAATCGTGGAAAGTAAAACAGACCGGATCAGCGCCGGAACGAACAAGCCAAAGCTCTGGATTGAACGACGAATCCTCACCGTCAGCCTCCGCCACGCCGACAAAGTGGCGATTGCCAAGGCGTGTACCGTCGGGCGCTTCCAACCCGGCACCTGGAACTTCCCGCACTCCCTCAAGAGCAACCACTGACGGAGCGGCAGCGATAATTGCCCGTGAAAGCGGATGGCGGCTGGAAACAGCCATCGCGGCGGCACAGGCAAGATCTGACGGTGAATAATCGCCCCCATCAACCAGTTCAGGCCGACCCAGAGTCAGAGTGCCGGTCTTATCAAACACCACCATATCGACCCGAGCGAAACGCTCTAACGCGGTCGCCGATTTAAGCAGAATACCATCCCGCATAAGGCGTCCACTGGCGATCACCTGAACCACTGGCACTGCAAGTCCCAAAGCGCAAGGGCAGGTAATGATAAGAACCGCAATGGCGTTAAGAAGTGCTATCTCCCAACCAATTTGGGAAAAGACCAGCCAGCCGACAAAAGTAAGTGCCGCAAGGCCGTGAACCGCCGGGGCATAAAGCCGGGCCACCTTGTCGGCGAGAACCACATAACGGGCACGCCCCTGTTCGGCAGCCTCAACAAGACGCACAATCTCGGCAAGCAAGGTCTCCTCGCCGACAGCCGTAACCTCAAGACGCAAAGGGCCGGTAAGATTGACTGTCCCGGCAAAAACCTTGTCGCCGACATTCGACGGCTGGGGAAGGGACTCACCTGTAATCAATGCCGTGTCGAGATCACTCACCCCTTGTGAAATAACACCGTCAACGGGAACTCTTTCACCCACAGCAACCAGAACCGTCATGCCAGCAGAAACCTGTTGGGGCGCAATGGTGCGACTCTTTCCCTGATCATCAAGAACCGTAACTGCGGTCGCCTGCATGACCATAAGATGAGACACCGCCGAGCGTGCCCGGCCTCTGGCGCGGCGATCGAGATAGCGCCCGATCAACAGAAAGAACAACAGAGTGATGGCAGAATCAAAATAGGTATGTGGATTTCTCTCGATTGTCTGGAACAGACTCATACCCGCAGCCAGCAGGACGGCAAGTGAGATCGGCACTTCCATGTTCACACCTGCGTGGCGCAACGCCCCCCAGGCCGAATGAAAAAATGGCCGCCCGGCATAGGCAATCGCCGGAAGAGCGATTAAGGCGGAAAGCCAGTGCAGAAGATCCCGTGTCGCCGACCCCATGTCCTGGGCCGCACCCGCCCACACCGCCACAGACAGCAACATGACATTGGCGGCGGCAAAGCCGGCCACCGCCAGAGCACGAAGCAGCATTTTTTCGTGGGCCGTGTCTTCATTCTCCAGGGCATCAGGGGCAAAAGGAACGAGCCGGTATCCCTGAGCCTCGACCCGTTCAACCAACATCTGGGGATCAGCCACTTCCTTTTCGAAATCAAGTCGTAATCGCCGGTTGGTCAGATTGACCCGTGCCGCAACAACCCCCGGCGCACCGTCAAGCACCGCTTCGATCCGCGCAACGCAGGCTGGACAGTGAATGCCGTCAACCATAAAGGAAAGGGAAGCCACCCCCTTTGAGAGTGGCGTTTCATACAAGGACCAATCGGCGAATGTGGATGCCGTATCCGTCATGGATTTGTCATCACCTTCTTGAAATTAGCGGCAAAACCAGAGATGCATGACAACCTACTTGAGGACGATACGTCGCTTTGCCCGATAACTGTCATCTCCATGATGAATTAGAATCCGCACGTCCCATTGCCCGGCAAGAGGCAGGCTGGCTTGTACCGCGTATAGGCCCCCGCCCTTTGACCCAAGGGACAATCGACGATCAAAGCCCTCATGGGTGGGGCGAAAAAAAAGCGCGGCAACTTCAGCACCCTCAAGCGGGTTGCCTGTGGCATCTGTAATTCTAACCGACAAATTGCCGTCCTTAACCCCTTCAAGGGCGGAAACAGGAATCGATTGGAAATCGATATCAACGTTCCAGCCCAGAGCCTCGCCCGCCTTCGCAGCGGCAAGCGTATCGTTATAGGCGATCCCTTTATTATAATGACTTTCAACCTCAAGGCCGGTCCAGGACGTTAGGGCAAAATAGATCAGCGTCGCATTGGCGAGCAGAAAGGCACCGAAGAGAACAAAAAACCAGACCATTACGTGAAAACGTTTTTTACCGCCCTCGGTTTTTACCCATAGGGAAGAGATCATTTTGTTGGGCCCCGGAAAATAGTTTGATGGGAAATGCTTTCACCATCTTCCTGGTTTCTCACCTGAAAGGTCAAGTCCACGGCATCAGAGGTTAGTCCACCATGAGGAGCATGGATAAAAATCCGGTAGGCGGCGATCTGGTCAGAGGGCGCCGTAACGGTCATCGCCATCCCCTCATCAACAATCGACCCACCGATCTCCTGGCGCGAAAGGATTCCATCAGGAACTCCCTGGATGGAAACCGTAAACTCGCGGGGGCGTCGCACCATGTTCAAAATTTTCAACGTATAGCCGTTGCGGATATCACCATCTGAAAGCTTGACGAACAGAGGGTTGCGGTCGCGCAGTAAGTTGACGCCGAAAGTCGGACGAGTGAAGAGCTGATAGGCCATCAGACAACCGACGAGAACAAACAGGCTTGCATAGAGGACAGTGCGAGGCCGCACCAATCGATATGTGGTTGGGTTGTTTTCTGTCCGCGCCACCTGGCAGGCGGCAGTATCAAATTTAATTAATCCGCGCGGCAG